>CAZZZQ010000123.1:0-8570 GCA_964658405.1 uncultured Sphingomonas sp. | reverse complement strand
TTCCCCACGGCAGCCTGAAGGAGTCCATTACGAACCGTATCCACCTTGGCCTCGACCTGAAGAGTGGAACCCACCTTGTGCTGCAGGTGAAGGTCGCCGAAGCGGTCTCCGCACAGACGGATAACGATGTGGCTCGGCTTGAGGCTGATCTCGAGAAGGCCGGCGTCACGGGCACCTCGGTCGGCAAGCTTGATCCGGCGCACCTGGACACGATCACCCTCTCCGGCGCGCCGATTGCGAAGTCGGGCGATGTGCGGACGGTGCTGAACGGCGGCCAGTATCCGAACTACGACGTGACCAGCAATGCGGACGGCAGCTTCAAGCTGACCATGAAGCAGGCTGCGATCACCGACCTTGAGAAGCGCACGCTTGAGACGTCGATCGAGACCATCCGCGAGCGTATCGACAAGCTTGGCGTCAGCGAACCGGTGATCCAGCAGTACGGTCTCGGCGAGAACGAGATTCTCGTGGAGCTTCCCGGCGTCAGCGATCCGGGCCGGGTCCAGGAGATCATCCAGTCCACCGCGCGGCTTGAGATTCACCAGGTCTCCGGTGGTCCGTTCGCCAGCGATCAGGATGCGCTGCAGGCGAATGCAGGCGTCATTCCTCCCGATTCGATGCTGGTGAAGGGAACCGCAGGGACAGGCGGAGCCGACCAGGTCTGGCTGCTGAAGCGCGTCAGCGAGGTAGCTGGAAACGACTTCCGCGATGCCCAGCCTTCGACCGACGAGAACGGCCGCCCGGACATTACGTTCAACCTGACGACGGACGCGGGCAATCGCTTCTATAAGTACACCGACGAGCACAAGGGTACGGGCCAGATGGCCATCGTGCTCGACAACCGCGTGCGCGAGGTTGCCGGGATCCAGTCGGCGATTCGCGACTCAGGCCGTATCTCGGGTGGCGGGTTCACGAAGGAGTCGGCTGCCGACCTTTCGCTGATGCTCCGCACGGGCGCGCTACCGGCGTCGCTTGAGTTCCTCGAGACCCGCACGGTCGGGCCGAGCCTTGGTGCTGCTTCGATCCGCCAGGGTGTGATCGCTGCGATTGCGGGCATGCTTGCAGTCATGGCGTTCATGCTGATCTACTACCGCGGTGCCGGCATCAATGCGGACCTGGCGCTGATCCTGAACCTGGTGATCCTGCTCGGCTTTATGGGATACACCGGCTCGGTGCTGACGCTGCCTGGAATTGCGGGCGTCATCCTGACCATCGGTATGGGCGTCGACTCGAACGTGCTGATCTTCGAGCGCATTCGTGAAGAGCTTCGCGCCGGCAAGACGGCGGCGGCGGCGGTCCAGCAGGGCTTCGGTCATGCCTGGATCACGATCATCGATACGCACGTCACGACCATCGTTTCGGCCATGATTCTGTTCCTCTTCGGTACGGGCCCGGTGCGTGGATTTGCAGTGACGCTTACCTTCGGTCTGCTGGCGAACCTGTTTACGGCGGTCTTTGTATCGCGCGTGATCTTCGACGCCGGCCTGGCGAAGAAGGAACGCGGCGCGGCGCTGTCGATCTAGGCGGCTTGATTTCTTGAGAGATTGCGAGCTGCCTGCGGGCCTCGCTGAGGGTTGAAGAACGTGGAACTGTTTCGGAATGCAAATGTCGACTGGTTGGGGAAGAAGTGGTACTTCCTCGGCTTCTCTCTGATCTTCTCCGTCGCCGGTGTGTTGAGCATGCTGTTCTGGCATGGTCTCCCGCAGGGCGTCGACTTCAAGGGCGGAACGCTGATCTACGTCAAGTTCGACTCGACGCCGAACGAGGATCACATCCGCCAGGCGCTGCACTCGGCCGGTATTCGCGACGAGCGCGTTCAGCGCATCAGCGGACCGCTTGGCCAGGCGGCCGATGAAGAAGTGATCTCACTGCCGGAGTCGTCTGCGGCTGATGCGTCGCATGATGCGGGTCGCGCCAGTGTGCTCGCTGCGCTGACGGCGAACTACCACGACTCGAAGTTTGAGGTGCAGCAGGTTGAGATCGTCGGGCCGACGGCTGGTAAGCAGCTCCAGAAGCAGGCGTGGCTGGCGACAATCTACTCGCTGATCGGCATGCTGATCTATCTCTGGTTCCGGTTTGAGCTGATCTATGGCGTCGCTGCGGTGGTCGCGGTCTTCCATGACACGCTGATCACGGTCGGCGCGTTCAGCCTGTCGAACCAGGAGATTACGCTGACGGTGATCGCGGCGATCCTGACGCTGATCGGCTACTCGATGAACGATACGATTGTCGTCTTCGATCGAATTCGCGAGAATCTGGCACTGTCGCGGCGCGAGTCGCTGGCGGACGTGGTCAACCGGAGCATCAACCAGACGCTGACGCGAACGGTGATCTCATCGGGCCTGACCTTCCTCACGGTGCTCTCGCTCTACCTGTTCGGCGGCGAGGTGCTCCACGGCTTCTCCTTCGCGCTGGTGGTTGGAATCCTGATCGGAACGTATTCGTCGATCGCGGTCGCGGCACCGATGCTGGTGGCGTACCAGGAGTGGCGTACGTCGCGCGGCAAGGCGGCAACACTGCCGGCCGGCAAGCGCATCAAGGCGTAGTTTTTAGCAGCAAAAACGCAGTCAATGCTGGTCCGCAACAGGTTTGTGAGTCGTAGAACATTTTGAACGACGGCACCGGGAACATTTTGAAACCTCCCGGTGTCTAAGGTTGTAGCTCTTCTTCAAATGGAACGAGGCTGCCCATGTTTGAAAGTTCACTGATGGAATCCGGCGGACAGCTCAAGACCAAGTCCAAATATTGGATGATCGGAACCTTTGTTTTCAATGGTTCGATTCTTGCGATCTTGATCCTGATCCCGCTGCTGTATCCAGAGGCCTTGCCGAAGACCGCCATGACGGCGATGCTTACGGCACCCCCTCCGCCTCCACCTCCACCGCCGCCTCCGCCTCCCGCGCAGGTGGTGAAGCCGATCAAGATGGTGTCTGAGATCGATGCCGGCCTGCACGCGCCGACCAAGATTCCGAAGGACATCAAGATGTTGAAGGAAGACGCTGCACCCCCACCGCAGGTCGCCGGCGTTGCCGGTATGTCCGGGATGGGCGCTGCAGGCGGCGTACCTGGCGGCATCATGGGCGGCATTGGCAGTGCGCCGGCTCCCGTCGTCAAGGTCGCTCCTCCCAAAGGCCCCGCCCGCGTTTCGGGTGGTGTGATGGCAGGAAGCGTACTTTCCAAGACGAACCCCGTCTATCCTCCCATCGCGAAAGCGGCCCATGTCTCTGGTGCGGTCGTCCTTCACGCCATCATCTCGAAGACTGGAACCATTCAGAATCTTCAGGTGGTCAGCGGCCCGGAGATGCTTCGTGCGAGTGCGCTTGATGCTGTGAAGTCCTGGCGGTATAAGCCATATCTTCTCAACGGCGAACCGACCGAGGTCGATACGACGGTAACTGTGAACTTCAGCTTTGGTGGCGGTTAGCCAATAGCTTCGCGCGATTGAATTGGCCTTCAGTCACGTCCTCGATCTCGTAAAGGGCGTGTTGAAGAGTTCCAGGGTAGTACAACGACAGAGTTCAAACAGGAGGAAAGATTCCAGTGATTCTCGCTCAGCTCACCAACTTCGCTCACGTACCCGCCTCGCTCGCACTGTACTTCCAGGAGGCCCAGGTCGGCTTCAGCCCGCTGCAGCTCTGGGGCAACATGGGCGGCCTTGCAAAGGTCGTCGTCATCATCCTTTTCATCATGTCGATCTGGTCCCTGGCCGTTATCATCGACCGCGCCCTGTACTTCTCGGCTGCCCGCAAGCAGTCCCGCGAGTTCGCACCGAAGGTAGCCGGCGCGCTCAAGGATGGCCGTCTCGATGAGGCGATCAAGGTTGCCGACCGCAGCAAGAAGTCGCACCTCGCAGAGGTTGTCACCGCCGGTCTGCAGGAGTTCCGCAGCTTCGGTTCGGGTGGTCAGATCACTGAGCAGCAGGTTGAGAGCTCCAAGCGTGCACTCGAGCGTTCGGAAGCAATCGTTCACGCCAAGCTCAAGAAGGGTCTCAGCGGCCTTGCAACGATCGGTTCGACGGCACCCTTTATCGGTCTGTTCGGAACGGTAACCGGTATTCTCAACGCCTTCCAGGCGATCGCAACCCAGAAGTCCTCGGGTATCGGCGCAGTCGCCGGCGGTATCTCGGAAGCACTGGTTACGACCGCTTTCGGTCTGCTCGTCGCCATCCCGGCCGTTATGACCTTCAACTACTTCACCAGCAAGGTTGAAGCCTTCGACGTCGAGATGGATAACAGCTCGAGCGAACTGGTTGACTACTTCATCAAGCAGAGCCACCGCTAAGGTCTTCTCCGGCATTGTCCGGAGAGATCGAAGCGATCTGCGGGAATCAGGAGCCGGTCTCCGGGTGCCGCCAGCGAACGGCACCCGGAGCAATCTCCGACCGCAGTATCCTGAAGCAGCTGAATAATTGGATGGAGTGTGCATTATGGGAATCAACAAGCGGGATGAGGGCAAGAAGGTCAACTCCAACATCAACGTGACACCAATGGTGGACGTGATGCTTGTACTCCTGATCATCTTCATGGTCATCACCCCCATGCTCAACAACAAGGTGAACGTGGAGCTCCCGAAGGCCGACGCTGCCGTCGTCATGGAAGACGCCAATAAAGAAGACGCGGTTACGGTTGCGGTTACACGCGACGGCCGGACCTTCCTCGGCGCAGACCAGGTCACGATCGACGATCTCGGCTCCAAGATCTCTGCAAAGCTTGAGAGCAAGACGAGCAAGGAAGTCTTCATGCGTGCGGATGCCCGCGCCAACTATGGCAAGGTCATGGATGCAGTGGACGGAATCCGCTCTGCCGGTGTGAGCCAGCTTGGTCTTCTGACCGAGAAGCGTGATCAGTAGTCTGGACTAAAGATTCGAACGGGCAGGCCAGCGTGCGCGCTGGTCGCCGGTGAGTGGATGTACTAAGGAGATTGCTATGGGAATGGGTGGTGGAGGTACAGGCGGAGCGGTTTCGGAGATCAACGTAACCCCGCTCATCGACGTTCTGCTGGTGCTGTTGATCATCTTCATGGTCATCGTTCCAGTGACTCCGAAGGGTCTGGATGCGCTGGTTCCCCAGCCGCCCAAGAAGAACCAGCCGGATGTACAGAACGACCGTACGATCGTGGTGCAGGTTATCGCAAACGGTGCGGGCGAGCCGGCGTACAAGATCAACGACAACTCCTTCAATAAGTCGGCGATCGAGGCCAAGCTGGCTGAGATCTTCTCGACGCGGCAGGAGAAGGTCATGTTCGTCAAGGGCGATAAAGATCTCGACTTCGATAAGGTCGCTGAGATTATCGACCTTGGTCACCAGGCCGGTGTCGATAATATTGGTCTAATTACGCCTCGCGTTGAGGCTGGACAGTAAGAGTTCAGAGTATGGCAAGGGCGGTGCGGCTATCAGCGCGCCGCCCTTTCCATTCCGGTTGCAGTATCGCTGTGGGCATTGGTAAACGGCTGCAGCCTACAGCATCACTATTCGTCGTTGAGAGTCCACCTGAGCGCCTCGAACGATGTACACTGACCAGAATCCCTCATGAAGTTGATCGAAACGGAGCTTCGAATCCAGGCTTTATGGTTCGAGGATTGCAGAGTATCGCGGTGGTCGATTGCAAGATAAATGCAGCGAAGAGTATAGAAGTAGACACAGCGTAGCCGCTCTAGTCACATAGAGCCATCTACCAGTACAATCAAGCGGCAAGCAGAAAACGGATACATTGGCTTCATAGTTCGAACACTCTACGCCCTTCTTTAAGGAGATACCCCGCCCCATGAAACTCTCTGCACGGATTCCGGTTACGGCCGCTCTGCTGGCACTGATGCTCGGTACAGTCACCGGATGCAACAAGCTCAAGGCGCGCGACCAGCTCAACAAGGGCGTGCAGGCGTTCAAGAACGCGCGCTATGAGGAAGCTGTCGACCACTTCCAGACCGCGATCAGCCTTGACCCTGACTATGAAGCGGCGAAGCTCTATCTGGCCACGGCGTACTCCTACCAGGTGGTTCCGAACCTTGATACACCAGAGAATCTGAAGGTCGCCCAGAAGGCGCTTGATGGCTTCAACGCGGTGCTCGCCAAGGATCCGAACGATCTGACGGCCCTAAAGCAGATCGCCTCCATCGATCGCAACATCAAGAAGTTCGATGAAGCGAAGGAGTATGAGAAGAAGGTCATCGCGATTGCGCCGGATGACGCAGAGGCCAACTACACCATCGGTGTTGTGGACTGGATGCTGGCGTACAAGAATGCGATCACGATTCTCGCTGCGGACGGCTCGACCGATGACGGTAACGGCAACGCCAAGAAGAGCAAGGGCGCCTGCCAGAAGCTTCAGACGGCGAACACCGCGCTGGTCACCGAGGGCCTGCAGTACCTGTCGAAGGCTGTCGAGATCAACCCGACCTACGACGATGCGATGCAGTATCTGAACCTCACCTACCGCCGCAAGGCCGACCTGGACTGCCCGGATGATGCTGCCCGCAAGGCGGACCTGGCGAAGGCCGATGAGTGGAGCCAGAAGGCCATGGGCGCCCGCAAGGCGAACGAGCTGAAGAAGGAACAGAAGAACGGTGGCGGCGTCACCATGTAGTCCGGTGCGCAGCTTCACGACGAAGGCCCCTCCTGTGGAGGGGCCTTCGTATGTTCAGGACATCGCATTTCTTGCTCCGCGGTGGCTGCCGGGCTACAATCCGGCTACACCCCATGTACGTTTGCCCCGCTGCCTGTAAGGAGCGTCGGCCCAGGAGAGATGGATGGCCCCGGATTTAGTTCGCCCCGATGAGCAACACGCTGCGCCTGCCCTGACCCAGATTGAGCGTGTCGTCGACACCTTTACGGCCCCCTCGAAGACCTTTGCGGACATTCTGAGGAGCACCTCCTGGTGGCTGCCGTTCCTGCTCGTGGTCATCCTGTCGATCGCTGCGGCTGCCGTGATCGACAAGCGCGTGGGCTTCGATACCGTGGTGCAGAACACGATGCACGACACCCCCAAGCAGGAGGAGCGGTTGGCGCAGCTTCCGCCGGATCAGCGGGCAGCGCAGATTCACAGGATCGCCGCCGGCTATCGGTACACGTCGTACGCGTCGCCGCTCTTCATCCTCGTGATCTCGGCCCTCGGCGCGCTTGGCCTGTGGGGGACCTTCAACTTCGTGCTCGGTGCAAGGACAACCTTCGGACAGATGTTCGCAGTGTGGATCTATGCCTCGCTGCCGAGGCTGCTGACCAGCCTGCTGATCATCGGGACGCTCTTTCTTGGCGACAATGCGGAGAGCTTCAACCTGAAGAATCCGGTCGGGACGAACCTCGGATTCTACCTGCCGGATGCAGCGCCCTGGCTGAAGACGATGCTCAGCTTCGTGGATGTGATCGGGCTGTGGGTGCTGGCGCTGCTGGTGATCGGAACGGCGATCGTGGCGAAGGTGAAGCGGGGGCAGGCTGCGGCGGCGGTGGTGGGGTGGTGGGTGCTGATCCTGATTCTGAGTGTGGTTGCTGCGGCTATGACGGGCTGAGGTGTGGCGAAACGAAGATTCCCCTTTGGAGATCAACGCAAACAGCAAGGCCCGCACGGATGCGGGCTTTGCTGTTTAAGAGTGCTGTGGGTTTACTCGGTCCAGCGCTTGAAGACGAGCGAGCCGTTCGTTCCGCCGAAGCCGAAGGAGTTCGACAGGGCATAGTCGATCTTCGCCTTCACGGGGGTGTTTGGCACGTAGTTCAGACGGCAGAGCGGATCCAGTTCGACGATGTTCATCGTCGGAGGAGCGGTCTGCTCGAGCATCGCCATCAGGGTAATGCCGGCCTCGAGTCCGCCTGCGCCGCCCAGAAGGTGGCCGGTCATGGACTTGGTCGAGCTGACGAGCAGGGTGTGGTTCCTGGCGCGCTCGCCGAAGACGTTCTCGATGGCCTGGGACTCGAGTGCGTCTCCGAGCGGGGTCGAGGTAGCGTGCGCGTTGACGTAGTCGATCTGGTCGGGCGTAATTCCGGCGACCTTGAGGGCGGCAGACATGGCGCGGTAGCAGCCTTCGCCCTCGGGAGCCATGCCGGTCATGTGGAAGGCGTCGGCGGACATGCCGTAGCCGATCACTTCGCCGAGGATCTTTGCACCGCGTGCCTTCGCGAACTCGAGCTCTTCGAGGATGAGGATGCCTGCACCCTCACCAACCACGAAGCCGTCACGATCCTTATCGAAGGGGCGGCAGGCGTGCTGGGGGTCGTCGTTGCGCGTGGAGAGGGCCTTCATGGCGGCGAATCCGCCAACGCCCATGGGGGTGATGGCAGCTTCGGTGCCGCCGGCAATCATGGCATCGGCATCGCCGCGCTGAATGATCCGGAAGGCGTCGCCGATGGAGTGCGCGCTGGAGGTACAGGCGGTCGCGGTCGCTTCGTTCGGGCCACGGGCGTTGTACTTGATGGAGACATGGCCGGCAGCGAGGTTGACGATCGAGCCGGGGATGAAGAACGGCGAGATCTTGCGGGGTCCGCCGGCCAGCATCGCCGAATGCTCCCGCTCGATGACGTCGAAGCCGCCGATTCCCGAGCCGATGTGGACACCGAAACGATCGCGATTGCTCTCGTCGAGAT
>CAZZZQ010000122.1:0-8589 GCA_964658405.1 uncultured Sphingomonas sp. | reverse complement strand
CTCCAGGCCTGATTGCACCTCTGGCGAGGGAGCAGCCTCTCGCACCAACCGAAGGCCTGATGCAATAATGCCGGAATGAGCTCACAGCCCTCTCTCTCCATGCCGGATCGGCGGCGCTTCCTCGAGATCTGCACCTCGCTTGGCCTCGGCCAGACCCTGCTTCCGGGCGCACTGTTTACCCTCGCCACGCAGACCGCGGCTGCCGAGACGAAGGACGGCACGGCTCTTCCGAAGATTACGCCGGAGATGATCGAGGCAGCGGCTGGAATCGCCGGACTTACGCTTTCCGACGACCAGAAGGCGATGATGATCGAAGGCCTGACTCAGCAGCGCGACTCGGTCGTCGTCATCCGGTCGATGCACCTGAAGAACGAGACCGCACCTGCCTTTATCTTTGATCCGGTCCCCGCCGGTATGATCCTCGATACCGTAAAGACTCCGCTCAAAATCAGCCCCGCACCAGACACTCGGGCGCTCGCAGCAACCGCCTCTGCAAGCCTGGACGGCGGCAACGATGCGCTTGCCTTCGCGACCGTTCGCGAGTTGGCCGAGCTGCTCAATACGCGCAAGGTCAGCTCGCTTGGGCTGACGAAGATGTACCTCGCTCGCCTGAAGAAGTACGATCCGCGGCTTCACTTCGTCATCACCTTGACCGAGGAGCGTGCCTTGAGACAGGCAGCCGCCGCAGACGCGGAGATCGCTGCCGGGAACTACCGGGGACCGCTCCACGGAGTGCCTTGGGGTGGTAAAGATCTTCTCGCCGTCGCTGGTTACCCAACCACGTGGGGGGCTGCCGGCTATGAGCACCAGATGTTTGACACCGATGCCGAAGTCGTCAAGCGCCTCGATGCAGCCGGTGCTGTCCTGCTCGCCAAGCTCTCGATGGGAGCGCTAGCCCAAGGCGATCTCTGGTTCGGCGGCCGCACGCGCAACCCATGGAACACACGCCAGGGGTCGAGTGGTTCGTCCGCCGGAAGCGCAAGCGCCGTCTCGGCAGGGTGCGTCGGCTTTGCCATTGGGACAGAGACGCTGGGCTCGATCTCGTCGCCATCCACACGCTGTGGAACGACTGGCCTGCGGCCGACCTACGGGTTCGTTCCGCGCACGGGAGCCATGGCGCTCAGCTGGACGATGGACAAGATCGGCCCCATCTGCCGCTCGGTGGAGGACTGCGCGCTGGTCCTGTCGGTCATCCACGGGCCTGACGGCCACGACCGCTCCGTGAAGCCTGCCGCCTTCAACTGGGACGCTGGCTTCAATTGGAAGCAACTGCGCGTGGGCTATCTGAAGTCGGCCTTCGATGCGGCTACACCTCCCGAGCAGAAGCCGCCAACCGAGACCCTCACAGGAAAGGCACTCGAGGACTACCACCAACGCCTGCGCAATCAGCAGGGAGACCTGGCACGCGCCGAATACGATCGCAAGTATGCGCTGGCGGGCCTCGATGCACTCCGCCAGATGGGGGTCACGCTGACCCCGGCGGAGCTCCCGCACGGTCTGCACTTCGGTGACCAGGTCCCGCTGCTCGGCGCAGAGGGCGCGGCGGCCTTTGATGAGCTCACCCTCTCGGGCCGCGACAAGCTGCTGACCGGGCAGCAACCCTTCGACTGGCCCAATACCTTTCGCAAGGCACAGCTCTACACGGCGGTCGACTACATCCAGGCCATGCGCGCTCGGAGCCTTGTGATCGAAGCGATGGCCACGCTCTTCGTAAACTTCGACGTCATCGTGACGCCGTCAGGCGGGGCGCAGCTGACCGCGACGAATCTCTCCGGCCATCCCGCGGTCATCGTCCCGAACGGGATCCGCGGCACTGATGCGCCGAAGCAGCAGAGCGATGAGGACGGCTCGCTTCAGAATGCTGCAGGCCCTGGCACACCGGTCAGCCTCACCTTCCTCGGAGCACTCTACTCGGACGCCCGCCTCGCCGCCCTCGCCCGCGCCTACCAGGAGCACACAGGCTTCCACCACCTGCACCCGAAGCTCGACTAAAAAAGAGCGCGCATCACCCCATGTGACGAACCGTCATCTGGGGGATGCGGGTATTCTTCGGCTGCATACAGGCGAAGACGATCGTCTCAGCGACCTCCTCCGGCTCCAGCATGTGCGAGCTGCGAATGCTCTCCTCAGTGCGCCCCTTGCCGAGTGCGAACTCGCTCTTGACGCCGCCCGGACAGATCACGCCGACCTTGATGCCGTGCTTTCGCAGCTCCGCGTCCAGCGCCTGCGCGAAACCGACCTGGGCGAACTTCGCGGCACAGTAGACCGCCTCACCCGCATACCCCTGCAGGCCGGCGACGGAAGAGATGAAGAGAATCGTCCCGCTGGACTGCGCGATCATCAGCGGTGCAGCGTGCCGCGCGAAGAGGAAGCTGCTGCGCAGGTTGACCGCCATCAGCTCGTCGTACTCCGCTGCCGAGGTGTCGACGAGGTTCTTGTAGTTCCCTGCACCGGCGTTGTTGATGACAATATCCAGCCGCCCGAAGCGCTCCACGGCAAGCGCAATCGCTTCCTGTGCCGTGGCCTCAACGGCGGCATCCCCTGCGTAGAACACAGCCTCGCCACCCGCGGCGGCGATCTGCTCGCAGACCTCCTGCAGCCGCTCCGTGCGCCGGGCCGTGACCACCAGCTTCGCTCCATGTGCTGCCAGTGCGAATGCGGTCGCCCGCCCGATCCCTGCGCTTGCGCCGGTTACAAGTGCAATCTTCCCTGCCAGTGCTTCCTCGTTCATCGTAAGCGGCTCCTGAAGCAGGATGCTACCATCCGCCTATGGTGCCGTCTTCTACGTCGCGAACTCCACTCATCCAGGCAAACGGCCTGGTGAAGGAGTACACCGGCGAGCGAGGCACCACCCGCGTCGTCGACAATGTCTCCTTCGAGATCTTTCCCGGCGAGACGCTCGGGCTGGTGGGCGAGTCCGGATCTGGTAAGAGCACGGTCGCGCGGATGCTTCTCCGGCTGATTGAGCCGACCGCTGGAGCAATCCGCTATGACGGCGAAGACCTGCTCGGCGCGTCTTCCCGCCGCATGCGTGCCCTGCGCCGCGAGATGCAGATCGTCTTCCAGGACCCCTACGCCGCCCTGAACCCGCGCATGAGCGTCCGGCAGATCCTCGCCGAGCCCTTTGCCATCCACAGGGAGCGGCCAGACGGTGGCCTCCAGCCTCGCTTGCTGGAGCTCCTTAGCTCGGTCGGCCTTGAAGCCTCCGCGCTCGACCGTTACCCGCACGAGTTCAGCGGCGGGCAGCGCCAGCGCGTCAACATCGCCCGAGCTCTGGCCCTGCGGCCGCGCTTCCTTGTGCTCGACGAGCCAGTCAGTGCGCTCGACGTGAGCGTGGGCGCGCAGGTCATCAACCTGCTCCGTGACCTGCAGCGGGAGCATGGCCTGACCTACCTCTTCATCTCGCACTCCATGCCGCTGGTCCGTTACCTCTGCGACCGCATCGCCGTCATGCACCGCGGCAGCCTCGTGGAGCTCGGAGACTGCGAGCAGGTCTGCACGTCGCCCGCTAATCCCTATACACAGCAGCTGATTGCGGCAACGCCAGAGCTGCCGGTCGGAGAGACTGCGCATCCGAATAGCGGCCTGCGTTTGCAGCCCTGACTGATTTAGGGTCCAATCAAAGCATTGCGTAAGCTCTTATCCATCCTCCTGCTGGCCTTGTTCAGCTTCCCACTGGTCTCCCCGCTCCTCGCTTCGGCGGGTGCGGCAGACGGGATGTTGCCTGCCTGCTGCAGGAAAAATGGTAAGCATCACTGCCAGATGAGCATGGACGAGAGCGCGCGGGCCACCCAGGCGGCGGCGACACACCTCAGCGCTCTGGTGCAGCAGTGCCCGTTCTATCCACGCGTCGTCGCGACGACCCATGCGGATGTTCTGTCACCGACGCTGGCGGCGAGCATCTTCGCTGGCCTTGTCAGCCACCCGGCCGGCTCCGCCCAGACAGAGTCCAAGTGGCGGATCGCACGTGATCGTTCACGGCAAAAGCGCGGACCTCCCTCCTTCCTCGGTTAAATCCCTCCATCAATAGCGAACCATATGCCGTGCCCTCCGTGGCATGACCGCACTGCTGCCTCATCCGGATTCTCGATCCGTCACGTCTGTCTGTGACCAGGAGCTTCATGCGTCGCCTCTTTGCCTGTCTTGCTCTCTTCTGTCTTCTCTCCTGCTGTGCCGCCTACGCTACGATCTTTGGCCAGGTCCAGGGCATCGTCCACGACGCCCAGCACCGCCCCGTCAGCGGTGCGACCATCACGCTTCGTGCCGCGCACTCTGCCTTCCAGTCAATCGCGCATACGAATGCGGAAGGCGGCTTCAGCCTGCCCGTGATCCCGCTCGGCGATTACATCGTTACGGTCACGGAGCCCGGCTTTCAAGCGGTAGCCCAGACCATCACCCTCGCCTCGAACACCACGCCGCTGCTGCACTTCGAGCTGCCCGTAGGCAGCGTCAATGAGTCCGTCACTGTCTCCACCGAGCTCAATACGGCGAACGTAAACTCCGTCACCCCGACGACCCTGATCGGCCGCAGCGATATTGCGCAGACGCCCGGTGCCGACCGGACAAACAGCCTCGCCATGATCACCGACTTCGTCCCCGGCGCGTATATGACGCACGACATGCTGCACATGCGCGGCGGCCACCAGGTCAGCTGGCTGCTCGACGGCGTGCAGATCCCCAACACCAACATCGCCAGCAACCTCGGCGCGCAGATCGACCCGAAGGATATCGACTACATCGAGGTCCAGCGCGGAAGCTATACGTCCGACGTCGGAGACCGCACCTACGGGGTCTTCAACGTCGTCCCGCGGACCGGATTCGAGCGCAACCGCGAGGCGGAGCTTGTTCTCACGGCAGGGAACTTCTTCCAGACCAACGACCAGCTGAACCTCGGCGACCACACCGAACGCTTCGCCTACTACGCCAGCCTCAACGGCAATCGCAGCGACTACGGCCTCTCGCCACCGGTCAGCCAGGTCCATCACGATGCATCAAGCGGCTATGGCGGCTTCGCCTCGCTGATCTACAACCGCACGCCGACCAACCAGTTCCGCCTCATCACGCAGCTGCGCGACGACTCCTTCCAGATCCCCTACGATCCTGATCCGAACAGCTTCGAGAATCAGCAGTTCGATTCAAGCGGCCTGCGCGACCGCCAGCATGAGACCGACGGCGTCGTCAGTTCCTCCTGGCTGCACACCATCAACACTGCGACCGTGCTGCAGGTTTCGCCCTTCTTCCACTACAACCGCGCAGACTACCATCCGAACCCTGCCGACACACCGGTCGCCACAACCTCCAACCGGACTTCCAACTATGCGGGTGCGCAGGCCTCGATCACTACGGAGATTGCGCACAATACCCTGCAGGGCGGCCTCTACTCCTTCGGGCAGCACGACAGCTACCTCTTCGGCGCCATCTTCAACGACGGCAGCGGAAATCCGAACTTCTCACTGCCCGATTCAGCGGCCGGCGGGGTCGTCGAAGCCTTCGTCTCCGACAGCTACAAGCCGACGACCTGGCTGACGATCATCGGCGGCCTGCGCCAGACCCACTTTCAAGGCGAGTTCTCGGAGAACTACACGGCTCCGCGCGTCGGTGCGGCGGTCCGGATCCCGAAGCTCAACTGGGTCTTCCGCGGCTTCTACGGCCGGTTCTATCAGCCGCCGCCGCTGCTGACCGCCGCCGGGCCAGTCGTCCAGTTCGCGCAGGCGAGCAACACGGACTTTCAGCCGCTGCATGGCGAGCGCGATGAGGAGCACCAGTTCGGCGTTCAGATTCCCTTCCGCGGTTGGCTGCTCGACGCCGACACCTTCAAGACGCGCGTCAATAACTTCCTCGACCACTCGAACATCGGCAACTCCAGCATCTACTTTCCGGTCACGGTAGACGGTGCGCTCGTCCGCGCGTGGGAGCTCTCGCTACGCTCCCCGCGGCTCTGGCACTTTGGCCAGGCGCATCTCGCCTACTCGAACCAGATCGCGGAGCAGCGCGGAGCCATCACGGGCGGCCTGGTCTGTGCCCCGGTCACCTCCGCCCAGTGCGATGTTGAATCCGGCTACACCCCCGTTGATCACGACCAGCGCAACACGCTCAACGTAGGCTTCAACGCGACGCTGCCCTGGCGCACCACGGCGTCGACAAACGTCTACTACGGCTCGGGCTTCGTCAACGGCCAGCCGGATTCAGCGACCCCCTACCCGAACCCCTATCTGCCGGAGCACACCACCTTCGACCTGGCCGTCAGCAAGAGCCTCGGCGAGCGGACGATCGTTTCGGTGAATGCGCTGAACGTCGGCAATCGCAGGGTGCTACTGGATAACAGCCTGACCTTCGGCGGCTTTCACTTTAACGATCCGCGCGAGATCTACGGCGAGATTCGCTACCGGTTCCACTACTAGAGCGTGCGTAAACTGCTCTCCATCCTGCTGCTGGCGATCTTCGCCCTCCCGCTGCTGTCGCCCCTGCTTGCCCTGGGGACGGACAGCGAGGCGGGTGTGCCGATCTGCTGCCGCAGGAATGGAGCGCACCACTGCCTCATGAACATGGGCGGCAACGGCGTCCAATCGAGCGACCACGCACATCTCAGCGCACCCGTCGCCCAGTGCCCGTATCGCCCCGGCATCGTTCCCTCCCCGCACCTCAACCTGCTTAGTCCGATGACCTCGGCTGCAATCTTCGCCGCGCTCGTCAGTCATCCCTCGGGCAGCCCGCAGACTGCGTCCAGGCGACGCATCGCGCGTGACCGATCGCGCCTGAAGCGCGGCCCTCCTGCACACTCCCTTCGCAACCGAGTCTCATAGCCGGATCAGATCCGGCGTCCGCAGAAGAGCGCACTCTGCGCCGCATGTCTTCCCCCTTTCAATGGGATAGGACCTGCCTGCCGTGACCTCACTGGGAGACCCCATGCACGACCTTCGTAAAACAATCCTCGGCCTCTACGCCGTCCTTCCTCTCTGCCTCTCAGCAATTGCACAAACTGACGCTGCTCCGCCTGCCCGCACCACCGTTCAACAGAGCGTGAACGTGCACGCCTCGGCCGCCTCGATTACCGAAGCGCCCACCGGCCAGACCACGACCTCCGTCAGCCGGGAGGACTTTCGCGATACCCCTGCCGCAAATATCGGCGAGGTCCTTGCCCTGACACCGGGCGTGACCATTGCCGGCGGAAACGGTCCGCGCGACGTCTCCATCTCGGTGCGTGGATCGAACGAGCGGCAGACCTACGGGGTACGAAACATCCAGGTCTTCGAGGACGGCTTCCCGCTCACCCAGCCGGACGGCCTCGCCCGGACCGACCTCACAGACCCGCATGCCTACAGCAGCATCGACGTGGTGCAGGGGCCGTCCTCCGCCCTCTACGGCAACTACGCCACTGGCGGCGCAATCAACTTCCATACACGCACGGGCAGCGAGATTCACGGCCTGGAGGTCGGCGCGGACTTCGGCAGCTTCGGCTACTTCAACGACTACATCACCTACGGCGTCGCAGGTGAGCGCTACCAGTTCTCCGGCTTCCTCAGCAACGTTCGTGCTACGGAGGCGACCGCAAACAACAGCTTCAACACGATCACGGCAAACCTGCTGGCCAGCTTCAAGGCGACGCCGCGAGACCGTTTCACGCTCAAGTTCATCAACAACGATCTCGACACCGACCTGTCGATCCGGCTCTCTCGTACGCAATACCTGCTCAACCCGTTTCAGCGCGGATGCGAGAGCTATAGCGTTACAGCAGCGGCAAGCGGTTGCGCCAGCATCAGTCTGTTCACCAACGGCTACAACGGGACGAAGGTCTCGCTGACCGCCGCACAGGAGGGCCTCGGCCGCCACGATCGGCGCACGATCTTCGGCGCACGCTATGAGCACGACCTGACGGACTCGACGACCTGGCGGACGCAGTTCGTCTTCGACAACCGCGATGTCAACCAGCCGACCAGCGCGACCTCGTACAAGGGAACACTGCCGTCCTTCAACGTGGTCAGCGATGTGCTGCGGCGCGGCCCGCTGTGGAGCCGCCACTCGACCACCTTTGCGGGAGGTTTCTTCAACTACGAGAACATCAACTCGGTCAGCGCCAATCTCATTCCTGGAGCCAGCACACCCGTCAGTGGCCAGACCCAGACCGTCGTCGGAACTCATCTCAACACCGGCCTGCATGCACGCCACGAGATCGCGCTCGCCGAGCGATGGATCCTTGTAGCCGGGCTGGGAGCGGAGTACACCGGGCTGAACGCACTGGCGAATAACTTCACCTACCCCGTTGCGGCGACGCCCGTCATCGCTCCGGTCTTGGCGGACAGGACCTTCTTCAACGTGGCTCCCGAAGTCTCCATCCAATATCACCCGAGCGACCGGTGGCGGCTTCATACACGGTTTGGCACCGGCTACGGAACCCCACAGGCGACGCAGCTCTTCACGAACGCGCAGGGCGCTTTCGGCAACAACTCCACGCTCAAAACGCAGCGCAACCAGGGCGTCGACCTGGGTGCGGAGTGGTCTCTCGGATCGACCTTGGAGGCCTCGGTCACTGGCTTCTACGAGTGGTTTCACAACGAGATGGTGACGCAGTCACCGGGCGTCAACCTGCAG
>CAZZZQ010000121.1:2128-8603 GCA_964658405.1 uncultured Sphingomonas sp. | reverse complement strand
ATTGAGTTGCCGGTGACCGACGTTGCGTGAGTGTTCGTCGCAGGCGAAGTGAGGGTGTTTCTTGGGAGTTTCGCTTCCGATCAGCAGCGGCGTTCGTGGCTCCTGTAGGATGTGACGCGTGGGGAAGATCGAAGCAGTGAGTCAACCTGGCGTGGGCAAACAGAAGCCGCATTTTGTGGTGCTCGATGGGTTGCGTGGTGTTGCAGCGCTCTTTGTCGTGATCTTTCACTTCGCCGAAATGGTTGTCGGGGATTACAGCAAACTCTGGATCGGTCATGGCTGGCTCGCGGTCGACTTCTTCTTCTGTCTCTCGGGCTTCGTCGTTGGCTATGCGTACGACGAGCGTCTCGCCACGATGGGTCTCGTGCAATTTTTCAAGACGCGGCTGATCCGGCTCCATCCGATGGTCGTGCTGGGGTCTGTTCTGGGCCTGATCGCCTTCTACGTCAATCCCTTCAGTTCGACGGCGGCTTATGGCCCCGGCAGGACGGCGATCATCTTTCTGACGTCCGTCCTGATGGTTCCGTTCGGTGCCATTCACGATAAGGATCACAGCATCTTCGGCCTCAATGCGCCAGCCTGGTCGCTGTTCTGGGAGTACGTTGCGAACGTCGCCTTTGCCGTCGTGCTCTATCGGCTCCGCCGCAGTGCGCTGCTCCTGTTCACGCTCGCGATGGCCGCCTTGCTCTGCTGGGCCAGCCATCGCGCCGGCAACATCTATGGCGGCTGGAGTACGCGCAGCTTCTGGGATGGCGGGGTGCGCGTCGCCTTCTCCTTCTCCGCCGGGCTGCTCGTCTATCGCACGGGATGGCGGCCACGGAACCGGTTCGGCTTCCTCTCGCTCAGCGTCTTACTTTTGGCTGCCTTCATGATGCCCTATGCGAACGGCGCATGGATCCGCGAAGCCACGGTCATCCTCATTGGCTTTCCGCTGCTGGTCGCCCTGGGCGCTGGTTCCATCGTCACGCCGAGGATCGCCAACCTCTGCCGCATTTCAGGCGACATCTCCTACCCGCTCTACATGACCCACTACACCGTTTTCTGGATCTGGGGCGACTACGCCGACAGGCATCACCTTGTGTCTTCGGCCAGCCTGTGGCTGACCATTGCGCTCGGCACCGGCGGGATGGTCGCCTTCGCATGGGCCGTCCTCAAGCTCTACGACGAGCCCGTGCGTCGATTCCTCCGCACACGATGATGAGCCTGAAGCAGACATTCATCGAACAGGAGTGCGGGCAAGTGAACCTTAGCAAACCGAACATGTGGTTCGTTTCCTACTGAACAGCGTTTTGGACATTTGGCCGTATTTGCCGAAAACACCGACTTTCCGGGAAGCGGACGCACACCCCTTCGATATAGTTGGCCATGGGATTTCTACCAATCGTTTATGCAGGAGCCTATTTCTTAGCAGCCTGCGCAGGCTTTGCGCTCTGCAAATTGGTACCGCCTTGGCGCACCAGCGCGCTGGCTGTGTTCCTATCGATCCTTGCGTTTGGGGCCTGCTCGTACGTGGGTTTCATTGCGGGCGTCCTCACATTGAGCGCAACTCCATTTAGAGGGTTGCTTGAAGGTGGTTCTCGGGCAGCAGTCTACGGGATTTCCTATGTCCTCCCCGGGGTCTCGGGGGCATGGGTGTCAGTGAAAGCCGTCCGGTCGATGGTCGTTCCTCGCCAAACTCCCTGAAAACGGCATTGTCGGCAACTTCGCCCCGTCCGGACGATCCACCGTGCCGTGATTGCCGGATACGCCGACTTCGCGGGAAGAGTGTCAGTTGACCGTGGCGACAGTGGTAGAGCGACGACTGAAGCGCCATGATAGCCAGAGGAAATGCACCAACCCCAGAATCATCGACATCGCTCCCGCCAGAAATACGATGATCGCAGCAAAGAACCCGGTGAAGAGAAGTACACCTTCCCCCAGGTCTCTCTCACCCGGACTCGGTGGATGGAAAGCCGCAAATACGTACAGGCATACGGCGAGCACGAGAGCAAAGCACCAGATAATCAGTCCAGCAAAAATACTCCGTTTGTCGAATCTCGGTTTGTCGGAATGCTTCAGTTCCACGTCGGCGATCAGCACGCAACCAGCATACCCTGCGCAGTCTTCCTTCAAAACGGCGTTATCGTCAACTTCGACCAGCCCGGACGGTCAAAACGTTGTGATTGCCGAAAGCCAGACTTTACGGGAACGTCCCTTCAAGGCCGTGCTAACGCTTATCTATGGAACTCAGATTGAGGGAGATAAGCTCGGACTGGCGTGGGCTGTTTGAGGAAACAGTGCCTGTATCCGGAAAACGTCGGTAGATGCTTTCGATTACTAGATCTGCCTGACTTTGACTGACTCTCGGAAGAATGCACTGACTGGACGGCCAAGAAGCGAACCCACCCCATTCGGCATAAAGACCTTCGGGGAAGTCAGGGCCGTCGCCTCCGCCGCTTGCTTTGCGATACTCGAACCTTTCCACGATAGCGCGAGAGATAGTTGAAGAATTGTAGCCACCAGGCGCATGACCTTGGCTTACCAAATCTAGATTGCCTATCTGCAACTGCACATCCGTGCCTCGCAACGATGAGATTGCGTCTCTAACAACAGCAAACGCAATGAACAAGCAGATGAGAGTCTGGAAGGCGCGTGACGTTGCGACTCGGACGAAGAGGTAGGCAACGACTGAGCTAAAGAAAGCGCCAAGAGCAACCCGGCCATAATTGCCCGGCTCACTGACGCTGACAATCACTCCGTCAACGCGCTCCTCAATATGGAAAGTCACGGACATCTGAGTTCAGTTTAGCCGTAGTTCCCAAATAAAAGCGTTTTTGCCAACCTCGGCCCGTGGTTGCCGAAAATACCGACTTTGCGGAATGGCCGCTGGCTACTCGCTAATCGATGGGACTCTTGGTTGCGACTTCAGATTCTTGTTCCGTACCTACGTAAAAGACGTTCATCTTCTGATTTCCAGAAATTTGGTAGGACTCTAGCCAGATCAGTCCACCCTTTCCCCACTCAGTATTTGGGAGTTGATGGCTCGTTCCGTCCGATCCAACAGATCGATATGTCACAGTTCTCCATCCGTCAGCGGCGGGATCAGATGTACATCCACGGCCTTTCGAATCGACAACATACACCAATGTTCGACCTTCACGTAGAAGCGGGGGGCAACGCGGGTTGCCGACCTCGAACCTCACCCAACCGCGATAGCTACCCGGGATTCGGTAGCTTAGCTCTGGCAGGAACAAAGGTTCTATAAACGGGGGGCCGTAAACTATCGTGCCAAGCCCAAGCGTCAGCACTCCTGTGCCTGCTAACGTCCAGAGCGCAACCTTGGCAAATGTCTTCATAGTTCCTCAATCAACGCGAGTCATCCTCAATCTACCTGACACGCCCGCAAAACGGCGATATGGCCAACTTCGACCCGCCCGGGCAGTCGAAAACGTCGAGATTGCCGAAGCAAGGATTTTCAAGGAAGATGGTCTGGGTTGATCATGAACAGCGAAAACACATGGCTTACATGCACGGTCGGCATCACTGTGTTCTTCTTGGGCGGATTTGCGCGACAGTACATGGTTGTCCGTTTGTATGGATGGAGCGGCTATCTATCTTCCCAACGCAAGCTAACGGGGAAGTACCGGGTACTCGTCCGGAGCCATCATGCTCCATCATGGCCCATCGGGTTCAGCTTCGTCTGTATTCCATTGGGTTTTATTATCATTTTTGGCGCAATCTTCCTATCCAAGTGACTTGATCAAGTCGGCAGTTCGCGGAAAACGGGGTTTTCGCCAACTTCGAGCTACTGGAAGCGTCGGCAAGGTCGAGACCCCCAACTTTGCAGAGGCTACAATCCTACGGAAAAGGCTGATCTTCAATGCGTCCTGTGGAGCTTTACTTTTATATCGGTGTGATCTTGGCGCTTCCGCCCATCGTAGCTTTGGTTACGCTGGTTCGTTCCGGCCGGTCGGTTGTCTCAGGTGACAATCGAGTCGCGGAGCAGCAGCGCGCCGGGCTGCGACTCTTGTTGACGCAAGCTCTTGTGCCGCCCCTGCAAGTGCTTCCTCTTCTGCGAAGTGTCACATGGGCTCCAAATAGAGTTGCCGCCGTCAGCACTTTGCTTCTTCCTATCGCCTCACTTCTCCTTGGTTGTTGCTCGATGTATTTCCTAATTCGTTACAGTCGAGGTCTGTCGCGCGTCCTTTTACCCTCGCTGAACCTACTGGTTTTCACCTTTACAGCCGCGCTTTTGATTGCAGCAGGGGCGACAGCCTGATAGTCACCACCTCAGAAACGGCGTTTGCGGCAATAACGATCCAAGTTGCCGAAAACGCGACTTTCGAGCAATCTGAGCGGGCGTGACGCTAGGTGTGGTGATTGAGCAGAGAACGGATGATTGGAACGAGCATTCTAAGACTGATCAGCACGACCAATAGGGAGCCGAGTCTCCATTCCCAAAATTTCGATCCGTTGGTGATTTGCCTCTCAAGTGATCTCCTGAAGGGGGACTCAGGTGGGTAAGTGAACCGAATTGAGCGAACCGGTGACACGATCGCGAACAATGCCGCGATATCGACGATCCCAATCAATAGCAGTGCGGTCCAAATTAGCATGGTTCCCATATGCCACCGTAACGATGACCAATTCTAGCGGCTCCTGGCGCTTGCAACGCCGCACCTAAGCTCGTGCTGAGTCCGCTTCGCGAAAAACGGCGTTTCAGCTAAGTTCGATCCGAAGAGCCGATTTGGAAACCTAATGCGGCACCCAAGTATCCGAACTCAGCGAAACAATGGTTTTCGACGCTATTAATGGCTCTAGCCATTTATAGTGCGAGAGTGACGGCAGACACAAGGGGGTTCCTACACGCTTACGGAAAGCTGGCCAGGCGAGGCCACTTGGGGGGCTTGCAGGTGGCAGCGCCCCCTTCGTTGTTCACGATGTTGAGAATCGCGCCCTTATCGTCAAGGCAGGTGGTAATCATGTCATGGAATCGAACACCAGATCTCTCTGGAGTTTCGATGGCTCGTTTCAGAATCACCTCGGGGAAGCGGAAGACGCTGTATATGCCAATCCCCCAGGCCTCATGTTGGTGTACGGTATCAGCCACTTTATAGGAGGCCCACCCCTGGGTTCCGGGAGCACTGGTAAAGGCAGCTTGCGTAGGTGGGTCGTAAGGAATTTCAGATTGGTAAAGATAGGTGCGCCCGCGATCCCCATTCCACAGCGTCTGAAATTGCTGGTGATGCTCAACGAAGAGGCCGTAGGCAGTTACGTCGTCGCCGTTCACCACCAGTCCGTTCTGGCTCAGGTTGTCGTTCCAGCCCACGTGGTGCCCGTGGTCGGCACGCCAGATCCAGATGTGATCGATGATGGTGTCGGCGGAGTTAACTTCGAGGTTGCCCACCGTCTTACCTTCGCCAGCGCCGCCATCCCGGAAAAACAGGTCATGAAGCACGATGGGGTTAGTCCGATGTCGGACTTGGCTACCGTGCTCTCCCACCTGCATGAGCACGGGGGAAAGCTGCGGGCCAGCATCGATGAGCAGACCTGAAAGCGTGAGGCCGTCCACATCGGAGGTGACCACGGCCGCAGTACCATGCGTGGAACGGAGTGTAGCGAAACCAAGCCCAAGTACGACCGTACCCGCGTGGGTGACGCGAAGTGGCTCGGCTAGGTTATAAACACCGGGGGTGAGCAGCAGATGCTTGCCCTTCTGTAGTTGCCGATTGATGGTGGCAGCGCTGTCATGCTCGGGATGCGCTATATAAAAGCGGTCGAGCGGTATCGTTGCTCCGGCCGCTTCCTTTGCTTGCCAGCTAATGCTTGCGCTGTTGCTCCGCAGCGAAGGAACGCGAACACCCCAGCGGCCGTTGTTGTCGATCTGCAGAAAGGGTTTCTCGCGGTCCACCGGCGTCTCAGCGATCTTGGTATACGCAGGCATAGGCCACGCCCCCTGGGGCATGTGGGGTACTCCGACGAACACCATGTTCCAGTTGGAGCCTGTCCAGCCTGCCCAATCGCTATTGCGCGAAATCCATTGCTGTTGGCCTCCCGAATCTACCTGACCGTCCACCTTGGTGTCGGACATCCAGCCACCTGAGACCCAGCCGCCGTGGTCATGCAGCACCAGATCACCTCCAATATGCATGCGTCGCATGGGCGCGGCCTGGGAGACAGCCCACTGCATCAAGCCTGGTCGGTCGCCGCCTTCTGGTGTAACGGCGAAGTTTTCGACTCCGCGCCAAAAAACGCATGTGCTGTTGTTGTGCGGCAGCGAGGCGTCCGCATGCACATTGCCATATACATGAGCCATATCTGGCTTAGCCCCGAGACCGCGCACCTCGGTGTAGTAGCCCAAAGGAATATTCAGGTGGTATTCGCCCGGCATTAGTAAAATCTCATTGCGTTCCGAGCCGAACTCATTGTGCTGCTGCGTGGCGTAGATACGGTCGATCTTCGCTTGCATCTCCGCCACATTCTGGGAGGGATCAAG
>CAZZZQ010000121.1:0-2118 GCA_964658405.1 uncultured Sphingomonas sp. | reverse complement strand
AAGCACAAGCACATTCGGGCCTAGATCGGGCATCTGGGTGTGAATTCCGCCATGAAGATGAAGAGTGGCCAGCAGAAACGGCGCGAGAAGTATCTGAAGAAGCATCGGAAAAGCTTACTGTGTTCCGAGTGCGTGTGGCTATCTTTCAACCTGCGAGCGTAAACATAGTCTCCTCAGGTACGAGCGCCGACACGTCGCATTTATCGCCATCAATCAAGTTGGACCGGGAGGCTCGCCCCCATAAACGGCGTCTTTGGTAATCTTGAACGCCGAGAGATATATCAGACTTCGACGTTGCCGAAAACACAGACTTCTGAGAATCCACGCATTCATTCCAGTTGCTTGATGGAATAAATCGCTGTGAGATCATTGGGAAAGCGGCGAGCTTTCGCGAACACTGCTCGGCAACCATTTAGTTGCTGTACTCGAAATGCCACCACTTAGAGTCCGAGACTTTGAAGCCCTCTGACTCCATCGAGTAACGGAGCGTATCGCGGAACCACCGCTGCCGCTCTGTGCCGCCCGGGTAGAAGGCCCGTGCTCTTTCGGTCGCCTCGCCGTAGCCGCTGGTCATTTGTACCGGACGACCAGTCGTCAGATCATAAAGCGTTAGGTCGACCCGCCATGCCCGACAAGCTGTGGACTCCCTATTGAGGGGTGGTTGGACCCAAAGAGGAGCAAGCCGTACCCGCGTTGCCGGAGACGAGCCGAAGCCTTCATGAGAGCCTTCGCGATCGCCGTTTCGTGTGGAGCATGAGATTCCAGATTGGCTGCCGGTTCCGATCTGTCCTGAGGGGATGCGGGGCGGACAACCGCCCCTTCCGGTCGCCCAAGGACCCGAGGTTGCCGGAAAACCTACTTTCAAGGAACTGAGAGTCGCCCGGTTGACTTTGGATCACAGCAACCAGAACTGGCCTAAACGCCGACATGCTGATTGAGACTCGCTTCGGCCTCTTGCCGTCTCTTTATATGGAGGCCCTCATGAGAGGCAGCGAACCGTTGGATCAAAATACTTCTAACTTGATTGTCCCGTATCACGGCGGCCAGGAAGGGCCTGGACGTATGTTCCTTATCCTGATTTCAGTAGAAGGTGCGATGGCAATCGCGCTTCCTTGGCTTGATCTTCGCTTCGCTGCACACCACTTTGGAGGCCATCACGTCTGGATAGCACTCGCGACAGATACCTTGTGCCTTACAGCGTTACTTGGCTTTTACCGCGTGTACCAGCGCCTGAGCCTACGGATTTCACAGGGTGGGGAGGAAGCCTCCTACCTCGACAGCATACGAATGAATATGGCAACCGCAACAGGCTCATTGCTATTCGCAGGATTGATGCTGCACATGTGTGGTACATGGATCACGAGATAGATTCGGAAGTTAGGGGCGATATGACAACGCTTCAGCGAGATCACCGGCTACTTTGTTGAGGTGTTTGCCGCAGTCGTAAAACGAAGGTTGGCTAAGTGGGCTCCGTTGAACAACCGACAGACGGCTCCTCGATCGTGATCCTGGAAAAACGGGGTTTGACCAACTTCGCCCGGCTCGGGCTAGACAAGACGTCGAGATTGCGAAAACAACCACTTTCCGGGAACATTCCAAGGCCTGAAGGACGTGGGGGAAGGGATGGCTGCTAGCGGGACTTAGCTCATGGAGCTAGAAATTTCTCCGTATTCACGACATCGAAGTCCCCTGATTCTTTGGCAAACTGATCCAGCAGGAAAGTGTGGCCCGCGCCGAAGATGACGAGCACGCGATCTTCTGGCTTCGTGAGCCGTCGCACGTTTTCCAAGATGATCATGTTGCGCGCATGCCAACCACCAACCCAGTTCGCCCCAGGGTTGATCTTGTTGTCACCGAACCGCAGCATCTCGAAGTAAATTCTGTTGTTCGACAACCGAAACTCCGGCGCGTTCGCACGCTGAAACCATTCGAGCATGGTGTGAGTGCGCAGGTAGGTGGACTCTCCGGCGGCAAATTGCTTGCCTTCCGCGAGAAACGCCTCAAATCGCGATTGCAGACCATGAGTAGCAGCATAGGCGGCGAAGTTATAGGCCTCATCGGGTCCTGGGGGACCCGACTTGTAGTCCACCGCATCCAGTTGGGAGATGCCCATCTTGG
>CAZZZQ010000120.1:0-8617 GCA_964658405.1 uncultured Sphingomonas sp. | reverse complement strand
ACGGTAGCCATCAGTCCAAGCCGCAGGCGCGCTTCTCCGACCCACCGACCACTCCGCTTCATCACGTGCCGGGCGATCTCGAGCACAACGGCGATCTGCAACGCAACGTCGAGGAAATCAGTTCCCCAGTAAAGATCCGCATAGAGACGCTTGGAGCCGAACCGTAGTCCGAGAAAGAGTGCGACTGTATACACGCACTCCATCGCGATCCACCCTGTGAACCAGGGGACGGTCCTATATCTGCGCTTGTAGACCAGCACGCAGACGAGAGCGACGTTGAGCAAAAACCCAACCACCCACAGGACCGTTGCTCCCAGAGATAAGTTCACAAGGCACCTCAATCAGCAGAGTTCTGCTTATTGTCGCCTATATCCTACAGTCCGAGGTAGGTCATCACGACTGAAACCAGCAACCCGAAGCTTGAGGTCGTCGTTGCAACGGACTGCGGGCGTGGGTCAGAGCCTCCACGGGCCTGGGGACGCGGATCAGATCCGCCGCGAGCGTCCACGGTTGCGGCATGTGCGGAAAGAGTCGAAAGTGCGAGAACAGCGGTGCATGCGATTGACAGAACAGATTTCTTCATGTGAGGCTCCCTGGGCGCAAATGCGCTAGCCCAAGAGTAGACGCCACATGGTGCGATGGATAACAAAATGTAGTAACTCATTATTGGAATTATCCAAAAATGGATGGGAATACATGTGTAACTCTTTCAAAACGCTGGAAAAGGACCTTAGTACTGACCTTATTTAGTTACTAATAGAGCGGGTTCCCTACTTACTAATACTTTGGCTAACCGCTTCGATTCACTCAGGCCCGGCGCTCGGAACAGGCACTGACTTTAGACGAGCGGGTGCAGAGCTTCCAGCCTGCTACGTTGCAAACAGTGTGCTGAAGTCGTCGAAACCTTTGAACTCAAGGGCATTTCCAGCTGGATCGAGAAGGAACATGGTTCCCTGCTCACCGACCTCGCCTTCGAAACGGATATAGGGCTCGATCACAAACTGAACGCCCTGCGACTTGAGCTTATCCGCAAAAACGCGCCACTTTTCCATCGTAAGAACAACACCGAAGTGCGGGACAGGTACATCATGTCCGTCCACAGGATTGCTGTGATCTTTCTCTGCAGCGAACTTCTCACGATCCTTGTAGTGAGCCACAATCTGATGGCCGAAGAGATCGAAGTCGATCCAGTGGGCTGCGCTTCGACCCTCTGGACATCCAAGAACCGTGCCGTAGAAGTGGCGGGCCGCATCAAGATTATCCACCGGAAATGCGATATGAAACGGGGTCAATGACATGTCATGAGTCTCCTACATCTGCCAACCAAATGCATAGTCCGGCCTGCTCCTGGAATCGGGCGGGCTTGCCCTAAGTGCATCTCTCGACCATCCAGAGCAACAGACCTTTACGAGATCAGCGAGTCGACGCGACCAGCTCTTCGATGGGCTCGATAGCCATGTTTCGAAGCGCCGCGGGGGTCAACTTTTTCATCCCGTCCAGCTCCTGCATCTGCTGAGCCTTCGATTCCCCGGCCTTACCATGACCTTCGACCCGATCCAGGGCGATCAAGCCGATCGCTGCGGCTCTCGAGAGATTGCGCGACACTCCTGCCAACTCCCTCGTGAGGGCCTTCTCTCCGAGCATCGGAGCTAACTCCGCTTCATTCGATGCCCAGAGCTTCAACCACGATCTCGCCTCCCCGAGTTGGGAAGGGCTCGCCGTGCGTGCGGCCACGGCATGCGCGAGCTCCGCAAAGTGGCGGGCCGTCTCACTCTCAGCCGGAATCGCATCGACCATGTGAATCAGCGGCCTGATCTCGTCATACGCCTGACCTGGCACAGACTCACGCTTATAGTTCAGCGGAGGCTGAACCATATCGGCAAGGACCATCAGCGGATCGATCGCTGTAGCTCCCGCCATACGCTCCACCATACCCTGCAGAACCCCTCCGTTCTCGACGCCCTGCATTCGCAGCAGGTGCGCGATCCAGCCAAGCCGCGCGTACATTCCCGGGACATCGTGATCTTCCTGCGGCGACCAGAAGCGCTCCGCAATCGCGGCCATTCGCGGCCAGATACGATTGGTCAAAATCTCCGGCGTGATGTACTCGGTCCATTCAGCAGCCTCGCCTCCGAGGATCCGTGCTTCCTCCTCAGGAGAGAGTCGCTCCGGCACGTGAACCCCTTTCGCTGTCGGGTCATCCGGGTCAAGCGGTGGGAGCACCGTCGGATCGACCAGGTAATGCTGCGCTGCCGGCTGGTTCAGGTCGAGGTAATATCCCGCCGAGAGTAGGGTGCGGTTGCCGCGTGATGCCGCGAGGAAGAGGCTCCTTCGACCGCGCCAGGACTGAATGACGACATCCTTCGGCGTGTCCGGTTGGAGCACTTCGTCCCAGCCGATGGCAGTCTTATTGTGCTTCGCGACCAGCTTCTGAACCCGGCCTGTGAAGTAGGCCTGCAGTGCAGGATCGTCCTTGATCCCACGCGCCTTCATGAACGCCTGCACATGGGGAGTCACGTCCCACTGCTTGCCATCGCATTCATCCCCGCCCATGTGAAAGTACTGATCCGGAAAGAGGTCGGTCATCTCACCAATGAAGCCGTCGAGGAACTGGTACACCTCCTCTTTGGTCGGATCCATGGCTGCATCCTGTTTTGGATCCGGATGCTCGAAGTCCTCCACGGTGTAGTGGTGCACGATGCTGTACGGCCCTGGCAATGCCGCCAGCTCGGGATACCCCACAAACCATGACCGTGCATGCCCCGGCATGTCAAACTCCGGCACGACGCGGATGCCGCGATCCCGCGCATATGCGACGAGCTCGCGCATCTGAGCCTGTGTGTAGAAACGGCCGTCCGAGCCCATACTTTGCAGCTTTGGATAGCGGAGGCTTTCAGCTCGGAACCCCTGGTCGTCGCTCAGATGCCAGTGAAATACGTTCAGCTTGACCAGCTCCATCGCGTCCAGCTCCTGCAGCAGCTTCGGCAGCGGCTGGAAGTGGCGTGATGAGTCCTGCATCAGACCACGCCATGCGAAGCGAGGCTTGTCGTCAATGGTGACGGCATCCAGGACGAAGCCGCTTCTGTCCTGATGGATCAGCTGAAGGAAGGTCTGCATTCCACGCAGCACCCCCAACGGATTTGCTGCCGTAAGGACAGCGCCCGCCGTCGTGACCTCCAACCTGTACGACTCGTCTTCGCCAACCTCCTGCACAGGCTTACTCGCACCAGCAGTGCGCACTCTTAGTACGGTTTGCGCACCAGTCCTCTGCGGCAGAAAGATAAGACCTGTCGTGCTCTCGATGTGCTGCATAAGACGGGTCACCGCCCGGTCTAACCTGTCTTCGCGGTAGCCCTCAAGGATGACGCTGAAGTTCCCGTCGAGCTGCATGCTCCCGGTCCCCCGCTGGAGGTTCGAGGGCAAGGGCATCAACGCCGGTCCGACGCTCCCAGGCACACCAGGAGCAGAGCGGAGTGCCTTAGCGCCCTGAGACTGGGCGTTGTATGAGAGGGCCGCCGCAAAAAGGAGCACGATCGCACGCGGGGTGTGCTGAGTAGCGAAACTTCTTCGTAGCATCTCTTCTCCTCAACGTCCGCTGCTATGGAGGCGGTCACTTCAAGCGTTCGCCTATAACGCGTCACATTGCCTGCCGGAACCATAACGAAGTTAGCGGATCCCTGCAAGTAGGGTGCAGGCTACCGTGATTGCTTCGGAGGTGTTCGAGAGCTGCGGGATCGTCGACAGCGCAAGCGTGACATCGTCCGCCTAAAAGCTCATCGTCTTCTCTAAAACAACCTGCCTTGAATCGTGCGCGACCATAATCGTGTAGCTCCCTCCGGGCACGGCCCATGTGTGCTTGTCCGTATCCCAGACTGCAAAGCGATTCATCGGGATCTCTACAGTCACATGACGCTGCTCATGTGGTTTGAGCGACTTTTTAACCCAGCCGATCAGACGCTTCGGCGGCTCAAGCGCGGAGGCCGGCATCGTCGTGTAGATCTCAGCCACGTCCGCCCCTTCGCGCTCTCCGGTATTGGTCATGGTGAGGTCTACGATCACGGTTCCACTCTTCGTGACGTGAAGATCCGAGTACGAAAACCTCGTATACGAGAGTCCGAATCCGAAGGGAAAGAGGACCTCTTTCTTCTGCGCGTCGTACCACTTGTATCCCACCTCAAGCTGTTCGTCATACACCGTGGGAAATGAAGGAAGTCCGGCGAGAAGCTTCCGAGACATGGCATCGGAGTCGCTCCAATCCTCCTGCGAGGCCGGAGGAGGTTCGACCAGCTTTGGGTGAGGAAGATCTGCGTCGCTCATAGGAAAGGTAAGCGGAAGCTTGCCCGACGGGTTCGTAACGCCAAAGAGCACATCCGCGATTGCGTCCGCTCCGGATGTCCCGCTGTACCAGGTCTCGAGGATGCCGGCGACCTTCGCAGCCCACGGCATCAGCACAGGCCCTCCCGTCTGGAGGACCACGATCGTGTGCGGATTCGCCTGAGCTACGGCAGCGATCAACTCGCTCTGGCCATCCGGCAATGCGAGCGTGGGAAGATCGACTCCCTCTGCCTGCCACTGGTAGGCGTAGACGAGAACGACGTCGGCTTTTCGCGCCGTGGCTGCCGCTCTCGAGACATCGTCACCGTTGTCAAAGAGGACGTTGGCATGGGGCGCCGCACGCTGCACTGCTTCCAGCGGAGCATCAGGAAACCAGACAGCCTTCTGCCAGTCCAGTTTCTTCTCCTTCTCGGGAATCTCTCCAATCGCGTTGCCGTTCGGAGGATCAACCTGGGCCGAGCCGCCCCCCGAGATCATGCCTTTATCCGCGTTGCGCCCGATGACCGCGATCGTCTTTGCACGCGAGGAATCGAGTGGCAGAAGGTATCCGCGGTTCTGCAGCAGAACGATGCTCTGCCGCTCTACCTCGCGTGCAAGACGCGCATGCGCGAACACATTTGGAACCCGTTTCTTTGGTGGATCGTCGACGATGCCCGCTGCGAACATGGATCGGAGAATACGATGAACGTGATCGTCCAGCTCCGCCGTAGAGATCTGTCCAGACTGGACAGCCTCCTTGAATGAAGGTCCGTAGAAGAAGTTCCCCGGCTCCTCGTTATCCAGGCCGGCATGCGAAGCCTTCACGGTGGAGTGGGTTGCAAGCCAGTCCGAGATGACGAAGCCGGGATACTTCCAATCCTGCTTCAATACCGTCTTCAGAAGGAACTCATTCTCGCAGGCATAGCTTCCGTTCACGCGGTTGTAGGCGCACATGACGGCTCCGGGCTTGCCGATCTCGATTCCAATCTGGAAGGCCAGCAGGTCCGTCTCACGCATGGCGCGCTCGCTGATCTCGGAGGAGACGGCATGGCGGCCACTCTCCTGATCATTGACTGCGAAGTGCTTGATGTGTCCGATCACATGGGTGGACTGGACACCCTCGATGACGTTTCCCACCATGGTGCCCGCGAGCAGTGGATCTTCTCCCTCGTATTCAAAGGTGCGGCCATTGCGCGGCTCTCTGGTCAGGTTCACCCCGCCGCCAAGCGTCATGTTGTAACCAAGACTGCGCAGCTCCTGACCAATCATTCTTCCATATCGCTGCGCCAACTCCGGATCCCACGAGGCCGCAGCGGCGACGTTCGACGGAAGCGCGGTCGAGTATCGCCCCGAGCCGGAGGAGTACGCAACGCCATATGCGGAGTCGACGATCTGTAACGGTGGAATGCCTTTATCCGGGAACCCGGGCACGAACCCTGATCCACCGTTGTCGTCTTTGGCCCGCGGGTCGGGAGGCCCGATGCGTGGATCGCCTGTCCCGTGCAACAACTGAACCTTCTCGTCGAGCGAGAGGGATTTAATGAGCAGATCGGCCCGCTGGTCGGCGGACAGCGCGGTGTTCATCCAGGGCTTCGGGAGTTCGGGAGCTTTCACCTGGGTGAGCGCGGCGGTGCCGCTGCCTGCTGCTCCCAGGAGCCCCGCAAACGCAAGACAACGCCAGATGGCCGCCGCTCCCGATCCAAAACGATAACGGGAGCGAGTTCCACCCCCCAGGGGTTTGCGCCGCGAAACCGTTGAAGTGGATCCGGAGTTGAAAGGATGTGAGGCCGAAACGAGGGGAGCCGATTTGTGCTTGCACGACATGTCACAAAACTATACCTTCATGCAGAAGCCACTCAACTGATTACAAATATTGATTTAAGCACTCCTCGGAGGACCGTTGTCCATGAAGGCGTCTCGCTCGGTATTTGATTTGCTACAGTCCGGTGTTGTCGTCACGCTTCTCTGCTGCACGGGCTCTCTCGTTGCGCAAGCCGGACGCGGAGGCGTAAGCGGCTCCGTGAAGGATCCGGGTGGAGCGATGGTGGCGGGTGCAACGGTCGAGCTACTTGAGACGAGCACGGGCATCAAGCAGACGACCGTCACCACCTCCGCCGGCGTATACGCGTTCGTGTCCGTCGGCTCGGGCTCGTATCAACTCACCGTGCAGCAGGCGGGCTTCAGCACCTCTGTGCAGAAGAACATCAAGGTCTCTGTCGACCAGGTGAACCGGGTCAATGTAACGCTCGCGCTAGGAGCCGTGACCGAGAGCGTGACCGTCGATGAGTCGGCGTCGCTCGTCGGCACAAGTAACTCGACCGTGGGGCAGTTGATCTCCTCTGAAACGATTGACCGGGTGCCGTTGCTAACTCGCGACGTCTATCAACTCGTGCAGTTGAGCACAGGCGTCTCGCCCGCGAACGGCACGCCGAATGCGTCCGATACCAACGGCATCAACAATGCGCGATCGCTGATCGACGTGTCGTCCTACACCATCAACGGCGCGCTCCAGGGCAGCGTGTACTACATGCTCGACGGCGGTCCTATCGGTGTCGCAGAGAATAATGTCGCCACCATCCTGCCTGCCTTCCAGGTACCTGAGGATGGCGTCTCCGAGTTCAGGGTAGAGACACAGAACACCCCGGCCAGCTATGCGAGCGGTGGCGCGGGCGTCATCAGCCTGGTCAGCAAGTCGGGTGCGAACAAGTTCCACGGCGATGCGTTCGGGGTCTTCCGGCCGAGTGCGCTTGCGGCGAATGACTACTTCTTCAAGCAATCGAACCCGGGCGCTGCAACACCTGACTTCCATCGGTACCAGGAAGGGTTTGCCTTGAGCGGTCCGATCATTCGGAACAAGCTCTTCTTCTTTGGCGACTACGAGGCGACACAGCAGAAGTCGCTCGAGAATGGCTACTACACCGTCCCAACCGCGGCAGAGCGTACCGGTGACTTCTCCGCCGATGCCTTTACCATCTATAACCCGACTCAGCCTGACGATCAGAATGGAGTCCGGCAGCCCTTCAACGGAAACATCATTCCTGCTGCCTTGCAGGACCCGGTTGCACGCTACTTCGCCACAAAGCTCCCCCTGCCAAATCTCACCGGGGCGGGTCCGTATCACACGAATAACTACAACGGCACGGGTCTCGATCCCCTGACGGCGAACAAGTTCGACGTCCGAATCGACTACGTGCCAAACGAGAAGAATCGTGTCTTCGGCCGCTTCTCGTACGGCAAGATCAACTTCGGCAACGCAAACCTTTACGGCGATAGCAACGAGTTCAATCCGCTGCTCTATGTCAACGTCACCAACACGAGAAACGTCGTCTTCGGTGACGACATCACGCTGAGCCCGACGTCAGTTCTGCAGCTTCGCTACTCCTTCACCCGCCACTTCGAGAACCAGACCGGGGATCCCCGGCAGAGCAACTACAACATCACCACAGCAGGATTTTCCCAGGCGTTGCAGAACGAGGTCCTCTACAAGCAGATCCCCGTGATGAACTTCGGGACTACGGCTCCCGTCGGCGGGACAGGAAACGAAGACACCTTCATCTTCGCCAGTGAAAACAGTGATATCAGCGCCAGCTTCACAAAGGTCTTCGGCCGGCACGAATTGAGCACCGGCTTTGAGTGGCAGAAGAAGTTCATGAATATCGGCCAGCCAGTCGCGCCGGCCGGCTCCTACACCTTCGACAACACCGCGACCAGCTCGACCACCTTCGCCGGCGATGGCAGCGACTTCGCATCCTTCCTGCTTGGCATGGGCTCCATTCCGGGCGGAGAGGGAGCCAACTTCACCAAGGACGTCTTCGCCGCGCAGGCGAATCCCTACTACGCGGCCTTCCTTCAGGATAGCTACCACGTCACTCCGAAGCTGACCGTGAACCTCGGCCTGCGGTGGGAGATCTTTGGTGGCCGCACGGATCGCCATAACCGCCTGGAATACTTCGATCCCAACATTGCCTACAACGTAAGCGGCGTGAACCTGGTCGGAGGCGAACGCTTCGCCACGCCGGGCAATCGCAGCTCCTTCAGCACGGACCTGAAGAATCTTGGCCCCCGGCTAAGCTTTGCATGGGAGCCGACGAGCGGCTTTGCGATCCGCGGCGGAGGCGGTATCTACTATGGGCCCAGTACGACCATGGTTGCCAACCCCAGCATCAACTCGGATGGCTTCAGTTCGTCCACTACCTGGAACGCGACCCAGTACAACGCCGACGGCAACACGGTGCTGCTCAATCCGCTGAGCAATCCTTTCCCGGCCGGTGTCGTCCAGCCAATTGGCAGTGCCCTTGGACCT
>CAZZZQ010000119.1:0-8695 GCA_964658405.1 uncultured Sphingomonas sp. | reverse complement strand
AAGCGTTGATGCCTCCCAGTAGGCATCATTAAGGCTGTCGAAGAGCGCCTGCCAGTAGTCCTCAAGACTTGGGATGGGAAGATTCGGAATGGATGCCATGGCTTACCTCCTCCTGCGCCTACTTGGTTGGAAGTGAATCGTAAAAGGTCCCGAGCCGTTCACTCGACGCATCGAGGTCCGCAACGAGAGCCCTGAAGGAGTTAACGTCCTTGCCGTCCGACGCGGCGGCCAGCGCCTGGTAGGCGACGTTGTATTTATAGATAGACTCGTTCAGCTCCGCGAGCAGCGTGTCGGTCGCCCGCTGGCTCCGCACCAATCTCGGAAGCACGAGGATCGCTTCCCTGCGCTCGACCGGCGTCAGCGACGGATTGTGCCGGATGAACTGATCCTGATCGGCCACCATGATCTGAAAGTCGCTGGCCGACTGCCGGCGCAGGATCGCAAGATCAGATTCAAGCAACGTGCAAAGCGCGGCGATCGAGGGCTGCATGCGCTTGATCTGTCCCGGAAGCGCAGCCTTCACCTTGCGATCGGCCAGAAAGGTCCCCAGCGCTTCGGCGGCGGTGCTGACGGCGTTCGCCTCGCCCTGGCTCAGGCTCAGCTGATTCGTCGCGCCGGTGCTGGCCGCCACCTCTGACGAGATCGTGGCGCTCATCCCCTTCAGGTTGTTCCCGACCGCCTCGGCCGCAGCATCGAGCGCGGGCGACTTCTTTCCGCCAGTCAGCTCCGCCAGCGATCCCGCGTAGATCCGAAGTCCCTCCAGGACCTCGAGCCGGACCCTGATTCCCTGCTCCGAGATCAACGGCGTCGCGGCGTACGGATTGTAGGGCGGCGTGCCGTCGAAATGAGCGACCGCCTGCAGTCCCTGCGCCTCGTCATGCAGGCTCTCTGCCCTCCGGTAGACGCCGACGGAGTTGTCGACCAGTCGATCGGTCGCCTTCGAAAAGGCAGCCGTGGCCGTCCCGAGCGGCCGCAGCGAGCATCCCGTCGCCGCCAGACAGAGCATCATCAAACCGGCCAGCCGTCGCTTCATCCTTCACTCCTGAGGCCTGTTACTCGACCGTGACCGACTTCGCCAGGTTTCGCGGCTGATCCACGTCGCAGCCCCTGCGAACCGCAATGTGATACGCCAGCAGCTGGAGCGGGATCACCTCCAGCACGGGGAGCAAAAGTTCGGGCGCCTGCGGAATATGGATGACGGCCTCGACCAGCTGCCCGATCTGCTCGTCGCCCTCAATGGCGATGGCGATCACACGCCCGCTCCGCGCCGTGACCTCCTGGATATTCGAGAGCGTCTTCTCGTACTTCAGCACACTGCTCGGGTCGTTCGGGTCCTTGGTTGCGATGCAGACGACCGGCAGAGTCTCGTCGATCAGGGCATTCGGTCCATGCTTCATCTCGCCCGCCGGGTAGCCCTCGGCGTGGATGTAGCTGATCTCCTTCAGCTTCAGCGCGCCCTCGAGCGCGATCGGATAGTGAATGCCGCGCCCTAGGAACAGAAAGTCCCGCGCCGTCGAGAAGGACTTCGCCAGCTGGCAGCACTGGTCATCGACCGCCCGCAGGATCTCCTCGACCTTGCCCGGAATCTTCGACAGCTCCGTCACCAGGTGGATCGACTCGGCCTGCGAGATGGTCCCACGAACCTGCGCCAGGTGCAGCGCGAAGACAAACAGCGCCGTCAGCTGCGCCGTGAACGCCTTTGTGCTGGCGACGCCGATCTCCGGCCCGGCATTCGTCGTAATCGTCCCCTGCGCCTCGCGCGTCACCGCCGCACCGACGACGTTGCAGATGGCCAGCGTCTTCGAGCCCTTGGCGATCAGCTCCCGCTGCGCCGCAATCGTATCCGCCGTCTCGCCCGACTGCGTAATCAGCAGCCCGATGGCCAGCGGATCGGCGATCGGGTCGCGATACCGGTACTCGCTCGCATAGTCCACCTCGACCGGCAGCCGCGCCAACCGCTCGATCATAAACTTGCCCGCCAGCCCGGCGTGCCAGCTCGTCCCACACGCCGCGATCGTGATCTGGCTGGCATTGCGGAAGTCCTCCGCCGTCACCTGCATCTCCTGCAGGAAGACCTGGCCAGTATCGAGCGAGACCCGCCCCAGCGTAGTATCCCGAATCGACCGCGGCTGCTCGTTGATCTCCTTCAGCATGAAGTGTTTGTAGCCGGCCTTCTCCGCCATGATCGGATCCCAGAGGATCCGCTGCACCTTCAACGGAACTGGGCCACCCTGAAAGTCAGTCAGGGTCACGCCTTCAGGCGTCAGGATTGCCACCTCGCCATCGGCCAGGAAATGAATGTTGCGGGTGTGGTGCAGGATTCCCGGGACGTCCGAGGCCAGGAAGTACTCGCCCTCGCCGATCCCGATCACCGCCGGCGGCCCCATCCGCGCAGCCACCAGCTTGTTCGGCTCATGCGCCGAGAGCACGCCGATCGCAAAGGCTCCGGTCAGACGTTTAACCGCCCGCCGGACTGCCTCTTCAAGGGGGATGGTCGGGGCCTGCGAGTTGATCACCGCCTCCGAGGTGTTGATGTCGGCGGTGCGCTTCCCCTCTGGCTCGGGCGATCCGGCCAGCTCCAGCTCATCCTGGATCAGATGGGCGATGATCTCTGTGTCGGTCTGCGAGAAGAAGGTGTGACCCTTGCCGATCAGCTCCTGCTTGAGCGCAAGGTAGTTTTCGACGATGCCGTTGTGCACCACGACCAGCGTCCCCGAGCCGTCGCGATGGGGGTGCGCGTTCTCCTCCGTCGGTCGGCCGTGGGTCGCCCAGCGGGTGTGACCGATGCCGAAGGTCCCCTCAATCGGCGACGCTGCGATGACCGCTTCGAGGTTGCGGAGCTTGCCCGGCGCGCGCCGTAGCGAGAGGCCATCCGGCCCGCCGGCGACTGCAATGCCTGCCGAGTCATAGCCGCGGTACTCCAGCCTGCGAAGGCCTTCGATAATGATGGGGACTGGAGACTTTGAGCCGATATAACCGACGATTCCGCACATACGGACAAGTGTAGCTGCGGACGGCGGTTTAGTCTTCGCGCTCGTTCGGATGACGCTGCGCATTCGACCGCGCCAGCTCCTCGAGCAGGTCCGGATCCTGAATCGGCGATGAGATCTTGTAGTCTCCACTCGCCCACTTCCCGAGATCGAGAATCCGGCAGCGGTCCGAGCAGAATGGAAAATCCTCTCCGCTGGCAAGGACGACCTTGCGGCAGGTCGGGCACAACAGGGCTTTGAGTGGTGTGGTCATAGAAATCATTCGATGCTGTATGAGGTCTAACGGTTCACAGGCGAGCGTCCGTCCTGAACCCAAGCTACTCCAGAATCCGTGCCACCACGTCGTAGTCATGCGACTCGGTGATCTCGGCCCGGTAGAAGGTTCCCGGCACAAGTTCTTCGTGGGGGCCGAAGTCGTTGATGAAGACCTTGCCGTCGATCTCGGGGGCGTGAAGCGAGGTCCGGCCCTCCCAGAGCAGGTCCGTCTCCTCCGATGGCCCTTCGACGAGCAGGTCGATCTTGCGGCCAACCCAGTCCGCCTTGGCGAAGGTGCTGATCTTTTGCTGCAGCTTCATCAGCTTGCGGCGGCGAGCCTGGATCGTGCGCTGCGGGACCTTTGTGCTTGCGTCGAGTTCATACGCCTTCGCACCCTCCTCATCGGAGTAGGTGAAGACGCCGAGCCAGTCGATCTTGGCCATCGCCACAAAGGCCTCAAGTTCTTTGAAATCGGCCTCAGTCTCGCCCGGGAAGCCGACGATGAAGCTGGTCCGGATGACGACGCCCGGGACGATGCGGCGCGCCTTCTCGATTAACTCGAGGAACAGGGCCGCGTTGCCGCCGCGCTTCATCGTCTTCAGGACGTTGGCGGAGGCGTGCTGCAGCGGGACGTCGAGGTACTTCGAGATGACATCATGCTTCGCCATGGTCTCGAGCAGCCGCGTGGTGACCTTGTTCGGATACGTATAAAGGAAGCGGAGCCAGCGCAGGCCCGGCAAAACCGCAAGCCCGTCCAGCAGCTGTGCGAGCCCCTCTTTCAGGCCAAGGTCTTCGCCGTAGCAGGTCGTATCCTGCCCGATCAGGGTAATCTCGCGGACGCCCTGCGCAATCAGGTTCTGCGCCTCGGCGATGATCGAACCCATGCGGCGCGAGCGGAATTTGCCGCGAAGCTGCGGGATGATGCAGAAGCTGCACGGGTGATCGCAACCCTCGGCGATCTTGATATAGGCGCTGGCCCGGGGTGTCGTCAGGATGCGCGGCGTCGCGTCATTGTAGAGATATTCGGGGAGCGCAGCCGTCGCACCGTCCCAGGCCTCACGCGAAAAGCGACCCTGCTGCTGGCGGAGGTCGCCCTCGGGCCGGCTGGTGTTGCCGGGATCGATTCCGCGCGCAATATGATCGCCTGCATGATTCAGCGGCTCATCGCCGTGGGTGGTGCCGGTCTCGGCGAGCGACTGGACAATGCGGAGCTGGGGCGCGACCTCGCGGTCCGTCTCCGGATCAGCAAGTGGGCGAGAGTGTTGGCTGACGGCGCTTGCCGCACGACTGACCAGTTCGCTCGAAGCCACGTCGCGGGCGACCGTTGTCTCGTTGACCAGAGGATTGTCGAGAACCGCCAGATCCTGCTGGACGTGCGCCTCAATGGAGGGCTGGTCGAAGTCTCGCGGCAGGATTCGGAACGGGGAGTTGTTTGCGTGGCCCGCAGGCGTCAGGCCGGCGGCAGCAAGAATCTGCTCCAACTCGCCCGTCCCCACCACCGCGTCGACCTCCGGAATGTTCTTCCGGATCTCATCGCGATACCGCTCCACCAGGCAGCCGGCGACGATGATCCGCTGCGCCTTGCCGCCGTTCTTCTGCTTGTGCTGCACCATCTCGAGGATGGTATTGACCGATTCCTGCTTGGCCGAGTCGATAAAACTGCAGGTATTGACGACAATAATCTCGGCATCTTCGGCGCGGGGCGTCAGCTCGGCACCATTGTGGTGGAGCATCCCCATCATCACCTCGGAGTCGACGAGGTTCTTCGGGCAGCCAAGCGAGACAAAGCCCACCTTCGGGCGTCGCGCTACAGGCGGGGCCATCGTCACATCATCGAGTATTGCCGGAGGAGTCACAGCCTTCTAGTTTAGCAATTTCCCGGTTTCCGCGCCGATCTCTCGCACCCGCCCACCAATACTGGCATCCTGAGCGCAGCCGAAGGACCTACGGTTGTCTTCCTACCTCCAGCCCAAACTAGGCTCCGCCCCGCCTCAGTTCCCGCGTCTTCAGCACGATCAGGTACTCGTAGAACGACTGCAGCGTCGAGTAGGTCACCCCGGCGAAACCATCAAGCACCGCGCGCCGCACGAACATCATGTAGATCCACTTCACCACCGGCCTGCCCGGCAGCTTGTAGAAGAGCGCCTTCTGGTGCAGCCGCCGAGTGTGAAAGTCCGGATCCCGCAGCGCCTTCGCCCAGGACGGATCCTGCAAGCCCTGCTGCCGATGGATCAGCTCCGCCTCCATCGTGCTGTAAACATTGTGCTTAGCCACCCAGTGGGCGATCCCCTTTGAGAACGGGAAGTGGTCGAAGGGATAGGAGAGCCCGACGACCTGCCCCTCTACCTCGATCACCTCGTTGATTGCCCGGGTGTAGCGGCTTCGCTCCGGGCGGACCAGCCGCGTGTAGTACGGCGAGATCTGCGCGTGCTTGAGCCAGGTTCCAAAGAGGAAGTCCCGGCGCTGGAGCCGAAAACCGCTGGTCTCAGGCGTTGCGGTCAGCACCATCTGCTGCATCTCCCGCGCCAGGTCCGGCGGAATTCGCTCATCCGCATCCAGCAGCAGCACCCATGGGTGTCTGAAGGTAAGCTTCAGGCCGGCGTTCCGATGTGACGCATAGTCGTCAAAGACGCGCTGCGTCACCTGCGCGCCAGCGGTCTGCGCGATCTGAACGGTGGCATCGGTCGAGAAGGAGTCGAGGACGTGCACATCGTCTGACCAGCCCACTGATTCGAGGCATCCGGGCAGATCGACCTGCTCATTCTTCGTCAGGATCAGAACTGAGATCATGATTAACCTTTATAGGGCCGCAGCGCCAACACGGCGTTCAGGCCACCGAAGGCCAGCGAGTTCGACAAGGCAAGCGTCGGCCTGGTCTCGCGATTGCCGCCCAGAATTACGTCAAGCTTCAGTGCCGGGTCGATCTCCGTGACTCCGACCGTCGCCGGAAGCTTGCCCTCGCGGAGGGCCAGCAGCGTCGCCAGCGCCTCAATCGCGCCGGTTGCACCAATCGAGTGGCCGGTCAACGCCTTCGTCGAGCTGACCGGGATCGACGCCGCTCCCTCACCGAAGACCTGGTGGATCGCCGCTGCTTCAACCGCGTCGTTCACCTGCGTACCCGTACCGTGGGCGTTGATGTAGCCGACCTCGGCTGCATCCGCTCCGGCATCCTTCAAAGCACGCTGCATCGCTGCCGCCGCGCCTTCGGCCTTGGGCTGCGTGATGTGGTGGGCATCGGCCGACATACCAAAGCCGACGATCTCGCCGTAAATCGTTGCTCCACGTGCCAAAGCGTTCTCAAGTGTTTCGAGAACGAGCGACGCCGCGCCCTCGCCGAGCGTCATTCCGTCACGGTCTGCTGAAAAGGGGCGGCATTGCGTCGGAGAGACGACGCGCATCGAGTCCCACGCACGCAGAAATCCCAGGGTCAGCGGAGCCTCGTGCCCGCCCGCGATCGCCGCCGAGACCATCCCCGAACGCACCATCTGGAATGCCAGCCCGATTGCATGCGTTCCGGAGGAGCAGGCGGTCGAGATATTCAGCACCGGACCGGTGATCCCGTGCTCGGTTGCGATGTAGCTTGCACCAGCGCTCGACATCGTTCGGATGACGGTCAGCGGATGGACCCGCGCATTCTGGTTATAGAGCCGGCCGGTCTCGTGCTCCTCCGAGTTACGGCCGCCCGTCGAGCAGCCGCTGACAATCGCGAGGCTCTCGGGAGCATAGCCCGCGGCCATCATGCCGCTCTGCTCGACTGCCTGTCGTGCGGCGAGGATTCCAAACTGGGCGCTGCGATCGCTTGAGACGATCTGGCCGGAGGTCAGAAAGGGGGTTGGGTCGAAGTCCTTGACCTCTGCGTAGCGGGAAAAACGCAGGTTCGGATTCAGCGGATCACCCGACGGCGCCTCCGGAAAGGGGCGCAGCGGGCCGATGCCACTGGTGCCGGAGAAGAGCGCGGCCTCAAAGGCCTCGACGGTCGTTCCCATCGGGGTGATGCAGCCAAGTCCTGTGACGACAACGCGGTTCACTTGCTCTCCTCCGCGCTTACGCCTGCCTCTGCAGCTTGTCCCACGAGCAAGGTGACACCATTCACCATGTCACGCACTGTGCGCAGCGAGTTCATCGAGTCATCCGGGATCTGGATGTGAAACACATCCTCAACCTCGAACGACACGTTGATCTTGTCGAGCGAGTCCAGCCCAAGCGTGTCGAAGCTGTCGTCCAGTGTTACACCGGTAAGCGGCGGCGTCTTCGCCTTGGAAATAATTGCAATGCAGCGTTCGGCGATCTCGTCCATGTCGTCCAACTTTATCGCGTTTCGCCGTTCCTCTGCACACCGCTGCCGCACCGATGGGTGTTTACCACTGAAGCAAAACGAGCTCCGAGCAGAATCCTGGGCCCATCGCCGCCAGAATGCTGTAGCTCCCCGGCTCCCCGGGCGTGTCCTTCAGGTAGCCCTCGAGCACTGCCAGAACGGACGCAGCCGAGAGATTTCCGACCTCACTAAGGCTCTTCCAGGAGGGAGCGAGCGCATCCTTCGGTAGGTCGAGCGAGGTCTCCATCGCCTCCAGCACCTTCGGTCCGCCGCTGTGGAAGATATAGCTGGAGATGTCGCCGAGGCCAAGCTTGTTCTCCGCGAGGAACTGCTCTACGTTGCCACGAAGGTTCTCGTTGACCACCTTTGGGACCTCGGGCGAAAGGACGATGGTAAAGCCCGTGTCGCCAATGTCCCAGCCCATGACGTGTTCCGTGTTGCGGTAGAAGGTCGAGCGGGTTGCGATCACGCGGGGTCCACTATGCTTCTTTGCAATCGCCGTATCGGCGCCTGCAATCACAACCGCCGCCGCGCCATCGCCGAAGAGGCCACAGGAGATCAGGTTCGCGATTGACTGGTCGTCGTCCTGCCAGGTCAGGGAGCAGAGCTCGACCGAGAGCAGGAGCGCGATCTGGTCGGGAAACGCCTTCACGTAGTCGGACGCGCGGGAGATTCCGGCAGCACCGGCTACGCAGCCCAGACCGAAGATGGGAGTGCGCTTCACGCTGGTCGGGAACGGCATCAGGTTGATCAGCCGCGCCTCAAGCGTCGGGCTGGCGATGCCGGTGACCGATGCCGAGAAGATGGCGGAGATGTCGGCCGGCGTCAGGCCGAGCGGATCGAGCGCCCGCTTGATGCACTCCTGGGCAAGCTCGACTGCCGCGCCGATCCAGGCATCGTTGGTCTGTTTGAAGCCCTTCATGGTCGGGTACATCTCGAGCGGAAACACCGTGTGGCGGAAGTTCACGCCGCAGTTCGCGTGCAGCCGGCTCAGAAGTCGCGGCTCCTCAAGCTTCTCGCCCCACCGCTCCTTGAGAGCTTTGGTAATGACTGCCTGGGAGTAGCGATGGGAGGGATACGCGGTGCCTACTGACGAGATTTGCATGCCTTGAGAGGTTCCTTTTTCTTGCTTTTT
>CAZZZQ010000118.1:1588-8706 GCA_964658405.1 uncultured Sphingomonas sp. | reverse complement strand
CAAAGGCGACAGTAATCAGGCAGTCGCAGCGGCCTGCTTTCTGCTAAAAGCCAGACATTCCTATAGGGAAGGCGATCAGTCCGATATATCCAATCGAGTTCAAGTGACATTCAACCTGCCCGGAGCGATGACGCCTGAAGAGTTCAAGACTCTTGAGGGTGTCGCCAAGCCGAAACCAAAGCAGGTCACCGATGGCGATTGAAGAGCTTCAGCTAAACCCGTTCCAAGCCAACCTGCTCGCCATACCTGAGAGCTTCGACGTGTTCTTAGGTGGTGGGCGCGGTGGTGGAAAGTCATACGGTCTCGCTTATCTCGCTCTCCGACATGCTGAGCAGTATGGGGCGAAGGCTCGCATCCTCTATATCCGTAAGACATACAAGGGACTGTCAGACTTCGAGCTAACCACGCGTGAGCTATTTGGAAGGGTCTACGGTACCGCTGCCCGGTACAACTCAGCCGATCATCAGTGGTCATTCCCTAATGGCGCATACATGGAGCTTGGACAACTCGAAACGGCCGCTGATTATGCGAAGTACCAAGGCCGCTCGTTTACGTTAGGTTTGGTCGATGAAGCCGGACAGTATGCAGACCCGACCCTCTTAGACATGATGCGCTCAAATCTTCGCGGTGCGAACAAGATTCCTATCCGCACGGTCATCGCAGCAAACCCCGGCGGTATCGGCCATCATTGGTTAGCCGCTCGCTACGTGTTCAAATCATCCGCGCCGTGGTCTCCATTCTATGAAGAGAAGTCAAAGCGTGAATGGGTCTATGCGCCTAGCACATTCGACGGCAACAACATGATTGACCGTGAGCAGTATTTAGATCAACTCACGTCAAGCTGCCCGGATGATCCTGAATTGCTGAGTGCATGGGTTGATGGCAATTGGGCGATCATCCGTGGTGCCTATTTTGCGGATTGCCTGTCAGAGCAGCGCAACGCGATAAAGCCGTGGACATCCCTTCCCACTGATGATGGATGGCACGTCTATCTTGCCCATGACTTCGGATCAAGCGCTCCCTCTGTGACATACATCGTTGCCAAGTCAACGGGGGCTGAATTCGAAGGAACGTACTATCCACGCGGGTCATTCGTTTTGGTCGATGAACTCGCCACGCATAAACCAAATAATTTAGCCGTAGGTATGGGCTGGAACGTCGATCAGCTAGGATCAGCCATTCGTGATCTATGCGCCAAATGGGATTGCTTGCCGGAAGGCATCGCAGATGACGCTATATTTGCGCGTTCGGGTTCGTCTGCTGGCAGCATCGCTGATGAGTTCCAGCACGCAGGCGTTCACTTTCAGCGAGCAGGCAAGGCCGACCGGATCAGCGGATGGCATAAGCTCCGGCGGCTACTTATGGACGCAGGCAAGCCTGATAAGGCTGGTCTCTACATATCGCGTTCATGTCGTTTCTTCTGGCAGACGGTGCCATCTATCGCGCGTGATGAACGACGTAGTGAAGACGTTGATACTACGTCTATCGACCATGCGGCTGATGCGTGCCGTTATGCGATCATTGCTCGCGAATATGCTCAACACGTCAAAGTTAGTTGGGGTAGCTAATAAGTTGGTTAGCTATCTCGTGTCTCTATATTTGAGTTATAGCTAAGATGACCAAACAATTTTCCCTTATCAAGTCTCAAGGGGAAAATTTATCTTGAGAGACCCCATAGCTTCAGGCATATTTGCTCAAGTGTTAAACAAGAACAAGAACAAGAACACTTGAGAGGACATAATGCAAAAAAGAAACTCGAGCCATCGGCGGTCTCTGACTGTAGGATTCCGCCTCGACGCCAAACTTGGCTACCTACTGACAATCGCAGCACGAGACACGGGCTGCTCAGTCTCCGGCTATCTTGAGCAGGCACTTCGTATGAGACTTGCTGCACAGGGGGACGGCGCGGCTCCGCTGCCCATTGCTGAGCCAGTGTGGGGAGATGATCTCTGGGCTGAAGATGAGGCAGACAGACTCTTCTTGCTCTCCACACGTCGCTTTGATCTCTTAACCGTCACAGAGCGTCAACTTTGGAAGCTCCTTGCTGGAAGCATCCTGCCTGTTGGTAAGAGCCTTACGGTAACTGAGTTTAGACGGGCGTTCCATGCAGCCTACAGCGATCCCATGGTCGATAAAACACTTCTTGATGAAGAGGTGAGCGCATGACGCTGCCTATTGAACAGAACAACGAACTCGCCACGCTCCGTCAGACAAACGCTGAATTAACAGCTAAGAACTCCGCCAGGAAAGTCCGCATTGCTGAGCTTGAGGCGTCTGTCCAAACTCTTCAAGCATCGCTGACGACCGCTCAGACAACGCTCCATAAAATCGAAGTAGGAGAGCCAGTGAACACGATGGCAAGCGCCGTCTCTCACATGCCGGACTTGTTTCTGTCTGAGTTCTCTCGTTGCGGCTACTCAGTCGCAAAGACAGATGGGAAACTCGTACTCATGCAGGGTGACAAGCCTGTAGAGGGTGTCGAGTTCACAATAGCCGGACTGACTAAGCTACTTGCTAAGTCGGATGACCCGGCGCTCAAGAACTTCAAACACTTGATGATTGCGAGCCGTGCGAGCGGCTCTGGAGCTACTGGCGCGGGAGACGGCAGGCCGCTCTATCAGGAACGACGAACGCCCGATGCACCATCACCCAAACCGCACTTCGGATTGAAATAGGAGAAGTCATGGAACCACTACTCATATCCGTCCCAGAGGCAGCGAAGACTCTCTCAATTTCGCGCTCTGCAATCTACGTCCTGATGTCTGAGGGTGCTATAAAGTCGTGCAAGATCGGCAAGTCGCGATTGATCGTGACGGCATCCCTTCATTCGTTCATCGAATCCTGTCCTACCGGCGGCTTATCCGTCCCTAACAAATAGGAGAATACCGTGCCGTCTATCTATCGACTAACCCCTTCACTACAAATGATGAACTGCCTGCGAATAGATTCAAACGTGTCCAATAGCGGCGAGGTTTACGACCGGGATAGAACATTCTTTAAGAAGAATCCGCATCGCCACACGCTGATTCGACATAACGCGCCGTGTGAACTTGACTTGGAGCTTTCTACGGGAAGGTGGCTGGAAGCTCCGGCGCTATGGCTCTCCGTCACGCGCGTCTCTGGTGACACGCATTTGGTGGTCGCGGTCTATCGCGGCAAACAATTCTGGACGGACGCGAATACAGATGCCGATGTCGCAATCGTCCTAGTTGAGATGGCGAAACGCGAGGGTATTGATCTACGTGAATGGGTAGCGTTTGAGGATAGGGTTCACGCCGCAGAAGTGCAAGCATCAGCAACGAATGTAAAGGTCCACTAATGAGCAGCCCAAACAAGGATGCAGCGGTAGCGCTCGCCCATCGGGGATTCCGTGTCTTTCCGTGCAATGCAGACAAGACGCCGAAAGGTCCATGGGCGAGTGTCGAGGCAAGATCACCATTCGCCATATCTGGTATTTGGAAAGCGGATGATCTACCCGGCTTTCCTATCGGTAAACATGGCATGGTTGTGGTCGACTGCGACCGCAGACCAAACGGGCCGGACGGCGTAATGGCATTCGATGAACTATGTAAGCGTGAAGGATTGGACTGCTCGCATGCATTTGTTGTCACGACCCCTTCAGGCGGCTTGCATTTCTATTTTCGGACTGAGACGCCGTATGGCAACTCCAGCGGCTCACTCCCCCCAGGTATCGATGTGCGGGGCAAGGGCGGCTATGTCATCGCTCCCGGCGCGGTGCTCCCTGATGGCCGTGCCTATCGTCTCGATCACGGCTCATGTGAGACGATACCGCTACTCCCTGAAGCTCTAGCAGCGTATCTGATGCCAAAGGACGGCCTCACCCTGCCCGACGCCGTACTGGACGCGCCTGAAGCCTCTGGAGAAGTCCTGCCCACTCCAACGGCCAGGGACAGGCAATGGGCGAAGAGCGCTCTTGCGAGTGCCTGCGACATCATCCGTCGCGCTCCGAAAGGAGAGCGGAATACCACGCTCAACAATCAGTCCTTAGCTATCGGTGAGATTGCGGCGAATCACCCGGACGAATGGGGAGCGCTTGGCGGCGCGTTGCTACAGGCCGCACTCGATAGCGGTCTAGATGATCAAGAATCGCGCATGACCATTGCATCTGGGTTTCAGAAAGGGGTGAAGAACCCGCGCAAAATGCCATCAGAGAGACAGGTCCACATTCCGTTAGACGGACTCCTGAACTCGGCGAAGACTCCTGATGTCGCTCTCGTATCTAAGCCTATCGCCAAGCGTTCCGTATCGCTGCTCCAGGGTTCGGAGATCGAAGAGACGCCGATAACGTGGCTATGGGATGGCTATCTCCCGCAAGGCAAACTCACGCTTCTAGCCGGTGCGGGTGGGACAGGGAAGTCCACCCTTGCCTTCAGCATCACTTCTACGATCACTACGGCGGGACGATGGCCTGATGGAACTCACTGCAATCAAGCCGGGAACGTTCTGATATGGAGTAGCGAAGATGATCCCGCCGATACAATCAAACCGCGCCTGATGGCAGTCAACGCAGACCCATCACGCTACGGCGTCATTCAAGGGACGATTGATGAGAATGGAATACGTGATGCCTTCGATGCGGGACGCGACATGGATAGCTTGCGCGATGCGGTTAAAGGTGTAGGCGGTATCAGGCTGCTCATTATTGACCCTATCGTCACTGCCGTGACTGGAGATATGCATAAGGCAAACGATGTCCGTCGCAGTCTACAGGCTATCGTGGACTTTGCAGCGGAGATGAATTGTGCTGTACTTGGCATCACCCATTTCGCGAAGGGTACGGCAGGCAAGAACTCGGCAGAGCGTGTCATCGGGTCTCAGGCTTTCGCAGCGCTCGCTCGCATGGTCCTAGTGGCAGCGAAGGAAGAAGAGTCAGACCGTCGCGTTTTCACTCGCGCCAAGTCTAACAACTCAGTCGATTCGGGTGGGTTCTCATACACCATCGAAGCGATCCCGCTTCACCGTGGCATCATTGCTACGCGAGTCGTTTGGGGTGAAGCGCTGGAAGGATCATCGCGTTCTATCTTGGCAGAGGTAGAGGGCGAGGAAACCGACGAGACAAGCCAAATGAGCAAAGCTCAAAGCTTTCTGATCGACGCGCTGAAGCATGGTCCTGTCCCATCGAAGGAACTCATGGAACATGCCAGGGAGCAACATGGCATCTCGGCAAAGACATGCCGAAGAGCAAAGGATGAGCTAGGCATTCAGGCACGAAAGGCAGGGATGACAGGCGGGTGGTTGTGGCAACTTTCGGTCAGTGGTTGACCATCTTCCGAAAAGCAAGATGGCCATGAAGATTCCCTATTACTAAATACTGGCCATCTTCTTATTTATATATATATTTAATGACCACCTTGGGAGAGAAGGCCATCTTCCGAAGGTGGTCAAGATGGTTGAAGATACCCATCAAAAAGGGTAATACGGAAGTTGGTCATCTTCCGAGACCATAGACCCTCCCAAGCCCATCGGAAGCGTTCTATCCATTTCGTAAAAAGAGCCGCTAGAATGGGCAGGGTTCATCGTTCACACGATTCCAGACGCAAGAAAACCACGCCCTGAGACGTGGTTCGCTTGGATGGATATGGATGCTGCTATCAGCTTGGTGTGTATCCGAAGCTAGGCAGGTTCGCACGGACCATATCAGATACGTATGACGATCCAATGTGCGCATAGTGGCGCTCTGTCATCCGTGTATCAGCATGACCCAACTGAGCAGCGATAACAGGCATCGGCGTACTCTTCATTGCAAGCTGACTCGCATACGTGTGACGGAGAATATGGAACGAGATTGCAGGCGCTATCTCAGCTTTCTCGCAAGCCGCTTCCATCCAATGACGTTGCTGTGAGCTAAGCCACGGCTCGCCCTTATGCCGTCCAGTCCGATGCGTGAACAGGTATTCACCGCCATCCCGTCCGTTCGCGATGCTCTGGAAAAGTGATGCGCCTTCATCGTTCAACGCAACGTTGCGCGGCTTACCGCTCTTGCTCTCGGCGATGTGGAGTGTTCGGGTCTCAGCATCGAAGGCGCTCACCTTCATTGCAATAAGCTCCCCATAGCGAGCGCCCGTATAGAGAGCGCTTTGTACAAGTGCCTTGAAATCATCGTTACAGGCGTCCATGAGGCGCTTGCACTCGGCAAGAGACAGATAGCTGATCTTGGGCGCGTCCACCTGACGAAATGGAGTGATCTTCTCCCATGCTGCCTTCGTCGGAATGCGATTGCGCCTGTATCCGTGGTTCAATGCTGCTCGCAGGACAGTGAAGATACGGTTTGCCGTGGCGTATCGCTTCCGCATCACGCTTTGATCGTCACTATCAATCGTCCGCGTCTTTGGTGCCGCACCCTTCTTGACTCGCACCTTTGGAGCAGCATCAGCGATAGTGTCTCGCCACGCCTTCACCCGGCTATGAGTGAGCTTGGCAACTTCGACGGTCCCTAGAATGGGCAGGATATGGACGTTGATGACAGAACGCGTCCGGCTCAAATCCTTCCGGGTCTCGCGCTTGCGGTCAGCGAGGTAGTCAGACATAAGCTGAGCAACGCAGTATGGCCCCGTATGGACTTCACCCGCGTCAAGGTGCGCAAGGCTCTTGAACCATGCCTGCGACGCCTCTACAGCCTGCGCAAACGTCAGCACGGCGCTTCCATCAGCGGGGGAGTCATCATCAGTCGCACCTATCGACTTGAAGCGTCTACCGCGCTCTGGTGAGTAATGGCGAGCAATCCAGGTGCCGCCGATCTCCATACGTCTGTAGCCGACGTGCTGACCTTCAGCGATGAGATGCCAGTAAGGATCACGTCTGGGAGCGAGCTTCGTTCGGACGTTGCGGGTGACGATGCGAGGGTTGTTTGATGTGCGAGCCATACGTCATACCGTACGTCATAAGCTGTGACGTACGCAATGAAATAGTGATGGACGAATGATTTCTACCGTTGTCCACAAATGTGACAAAGTGCCTGTCATTACTGTGGATTGTGGCAATTACAGGTGGACGAATGAAGGTACTTCGAAACCCTGTTATTCTCCCTCTCAAGGCGAAGAGTCCGGGTTCGAGCCCCGGTAACGCTACCAAAATTTAGTACTGTCGGCGACCCTTTG
>CAZZZQ010000118.1:0-1578 GCA_964658405.1 uncultured Sphingomonas sp. | reverse complement strand
GGGTAAGTGTCTCGGCGCGCTTGCGGCCACTGCTTTCAGATTGAGAACCAAGTCATCATTTGGGTCAACTTCACCTCGGGGAGTTGGAGTGGGCGTCCGTCAAGAACACGCTCGAAGTGATGATAGCCGTCAGCTCTCTTGCTTTTGCCATCCACAAGCGGGAGGAGCATTGAAACTCACCACGGCATCATTGATCGCTATGAGAACCTGGGGCTCAGACGTCAGTAAGCTGTCGTAGCGGCATTTACTTCTCGTTGGCCTAGAGCGGTATTTGTTCGTTCCAAACGCACAAATACGTCGGTCAACTCAGTATTGTCGGGACATACGATTGATATAGGACTGAATTTGTCGTATTTTGAAAGTACGCACTGGAAAGACGAAGACCCCTCCCGGCTGTCTTTTTGGCGAAGCACCGGGAGAGGCCTGAGATCGACAACCCGAAGGCCGGCGACTGTCTGAGTATAGACGGGCATGCCTCGCCTTTGGACGCGAAAAGAGGCACGATGAAAACGACGACCGCTCCTTATAGATCCGCTGAAGCTGCCGCGGTGTCCCGATGACCCTTCGTAAAGCATTCTTCTGGGTTCACCTCGCGATTGGCCTCACCGTCGGCCTTGTAATCGTTTTTCTAGCGACGACCGGCAGTATTCTTGCATTTCAGCCGCAGATTACTGCATGGGCAGAGCGTGGGGCTCGAATCTCCCAGCCATCCGATGCCAATACCTGCATGGCACCCTCCGCGCTGCTTAGCTCAGCTGCCGGTATCACTCATCGCACCCCGGCTTCGTTGACTCTCTTCGTCGACCCGCACAGGCCCGCCGAGGTCTCGTTTGGCCGTGACATACTGCTCCTGGTCAACCCCTGCACCGGCGCGGTGATCAGCGACCGGGCCGGAAGGCTTCGCGGGTTCTTCCTTGATGTTCGGGATCTCCACCGCTGGGTGGCGATCAAGGGTGTCCGCCATGAAGGCCTTCGTGCCGTCAGCAATGCGGCGGTGTTGGGCTTCGTTATCCTGCTACTCAGCGGCCTCTTCCTCTGGTTTCCGCGAAAGCTGAAGTGGCAGCACTACAAGCCGGCGATCCTGTTTCGACCGAAGCTGAAGGGGCGCTCTCGCGAGTGGAACCTGCACAACATCTTTGGCATCTGGATGCTGCTGCCCCTTCTCTGCATTGCGACGACTGGCGTCATCATGGCCTATCCGTGGGCCAATGCGCTGCTCTTCCGTGCTGCTGGGTCGCCGCCTCCCGCGGGCCGGCCTGAAGCAGACCGCAAGGAGTCGAAGCCACTTGATCCTTCGAAGTATGCCTCGCTCGATCCGGCCATCAAACTTGCTCTCAACCAGGATCCACGCTGGTCCAGCCTGGCGATACGCGTGCCGTCGCAGAAGGATGCGGCGATTGCATTCACGATCGACGAGGGCAGGGGCGGTATTCCTCAGCAACGTGCTCAGCTCTCTGTGAGCCGCAGGGATGCAACGGTCGCCCGCTGGGAGACGTTTGACTCTAACTCGCGCGGACGCCGGTGGAGGCTCTATGCCCGCTACCTTCATACGGGCGAGCTCTTCGGCTTATCTGGCCA
>CAZZZQ010000117.1:0-8708 GCA_964658405.1 uncultured Sphingomonas sp. | reverse complement strand
TATGAGTATTATCGTAAAATTCTGCCGGCGGGCCATTCTTGGTTCAGCACTGATCATGCAATGCTCTCCAGCCATCTTTGCAGAGGAGCATCCTGCTAGTTCGAGCGTCTTAGATGCCAACCCCGCTCAGGCGACCGCCAATGTCTCGCCCCAGTCACCTGTCAATGATCCGACGTGGCATTTTCAAAGCCTTTCCTATCTTTGGTTCCCCGGCATGCATGGAACCATCGGCGGCCGCGGCTACGATACGAGTGTTCATATCAGTTCAGCCGACATCCTGAAGAACACGAACATTGGAATCATGGGCGCGTTTGAGTCGGACTATAAGCGGTGGGGAATCCCGATCGATTATGTGTGGGCGAAGATCTCCGACAAGCACGCGGCTCTGAATTTCCCAGGCTACTCAGGGAAGGCGACGATCAAGGAGGGCTTCCTCACTCCTAAGGTCAGCTATCTTGTCCTCGACGGAAAGATGATCAAAGTACGGGCGAATGCTGGAATCCGGATCTGGCACATGGGCGAGACTCTGGATATTACTGCCCCCGCTCCCCAGCCAAGTCCGAGCTTTGGAGCCTCGCAGAATTGGGTCGATGTTGTTGCAGGCGCAAACGTTGTAGTCCCACTCTCGCCTAAGATCTTCGTCATGGTCCTGGGAGATGCCGGCGCAGGTGGGGCAAACATCGACTACCAGGTTGCTGGAATGGTGAACTACCAGCTGAAGCCGAAGTGGGGTGTTGGGCTCGGATATCGCTACGTCGATGTCAATTATCGCAATAACAATCAGGTCATCATCGATACGGCACAGAGCGGCCTTGCACTCACCCTGCTCTATAAATATGGCAAGCCAAAATAGATCGTATCGGGATTCAGGTTATCTCGCTTGAGCGTTAGCCTGTGCGGAGGCAAGTGCCGTATCACTGATCCGCCAGGTGATACGGCAAAGATGCGGATGACCTACGGGTATGCGTTATCTATGCATGGAACTGCAAGAAAAGGATTGAAATCAAGAGATTTGTTCAGAGTATGAATAAGTTTTTATCAGCGAATTGTCTGCCGTCGTGAACCAGAGTTGTTGGGATGCAGATGGCTGCCCTCATCGTTTAGGATGAGAAGAAACTCCAACCTCCCCTCCTTTTCTTTTCGGTGTTACTCGACCAGTTATGGGTGATATGCTGTGGCACCACGGAAAAGTATGATGCCTGACCACCGTAACGGACATGCATTGAAATAAATATCTGATCCTTATCTAGTCCGGTCGTGAGTGGCACATCTACTGCCTGGCACTTTAGGAGCTTTGTGAGAGAGCCAAGACCTGCTGCCCGTATCCTGCTTGCCGACGACCATCAGTTGTTAGCCGATGCATGCAAGAAGCTGCTTGAACCCGAGTTCCAGGTAGTCGGGATTGTTACAGACGGGCGGCGTGTGATCGCTGCTGCTGCTGAACTCAAGCCGGACATCATCATCCTCGACATCTACATGCCCTATCTCAATGGCCTCGATGCAGGGAGGCAAGTCAAGCAGAAGATGCCAAGCATGAAGCTGATGTTCCTCACCATGACTACGGCTGCGGACGTTGCTGCAGAGGCGTTCCGTCGTGGCGCATCGGCTTATGTGCTCAAGCAGTCTGCCGGAGATGAATTACTCCTCGCGATCCGCAGGGTCGTGAGTGGGGCCACCTATCTTTCGCCCCTTCTCGCGAAGGATTCAGTGAACTACCTGCTCAATCAGGGTGATCAGTTCTCAACGGAAAAACACATCACGAAACGACAGAGCGAAATACTGCAGCTCCTGGCGCAGGGAATGTCGATGAAAGAAGTAGCGAACGTTATCGACATCAAGCCCGGGACCGTGGCATTTCATAAGTACCGCATGATGGAGGCCCTGAATGTTAAAACAAATGCGGGGCTCCTCGAGTATGCGATCAAGCGCCACATGACATCCGCCATGGCATAGCCACTCCGTGCATTGACATCTGTCGAAAGTGACAGTTCTGCCGGGAGACCTGACTAGTTAGGCTGCACTTACTGTATTCGTCCCGCATGTCTTCCACGACGACATGCGTTGGGCTTTACAGCGGCGGCCAGGTCGACGAGGACCGCTGCGAATTCTGGGCTTCAACCAAGGTGCATGGAGATGAGAACTATGGGTCGCATTTATCTGAGAGAGCTTGTCATTCTTGCACTCTGTTCCTGCCTGAGTCTCGGCACCAATCCTGTGGAGGCCTATGCGCAGGCACCATCGCAGTACTCCGGGCAAGGTGCCCCGTTGACCTCTGACGATCTGCAACAACTTGTCGCCCCGATCGCCCTTTACCCGGATTCTCTTGTAGCGCAGATACTCGGAGCTGCAACCTTCCCCGACCAGGTTTCGGCGGCGGCAGGCTGGCTCGGGCAGAACGGTAGTCTCACCGGATCCTCGCTGATGTATGCGGTGGATGCGCAGCAGTGGGACCCGAGTGTCAAGGCAATGACGCAGTTTCCATCCGTGCTGAAGAATCTGGCTGCGAATCTCAGCTGGACCTCCTCCCTTGGTGAGGCCTATGCGACCCAGGGTCCTGAGGTGATGGGGGCGGTGCAGGTATTGCGTGCGAAGGCACAGGCCGCGGGCAACTTGAAGTCCGGTCCGCAGATCAAGATCGTTCAGCAGTCACCGCAGATCATCGTGATCCAGTCTGCGAGTCCGCAGATCGTCTATGTTCCGATGTACAACCCGGCCGTCGTCTACGGCTACCCCTACGTCACCCCGGGGTACAGCACCACCGCGATCGTGACCACCGCAGTCGTGGCCTTTGGCGTAGGAATTGCAATCGGCGCGATGATGAACAATCATTGCTGCGGCTGGGGCTACAGCAGCTGGAACTGCGGCTGGCACGGCAGTACGACGATCGTCTATCACGGCGGCTCCTACTACGGAAACAGTGCATGGCACGGCTCGACCGTCTCTGGATATGGTCCAAACGGAGCGGCCCACTATAGCAATGGCTACAACTCTTCGACGGGAACCTACGCACGCGGGGGATCGGTGTCGAATGGGTACGGAAGCGCGAGCGCCGGGCAGGCCTATAACCCCTCGACCGGAACCTACGCGCGCGGCGCCACGACCTCGAACGCGTACGGCACAACGAGCGCTGCCCAGGCTTATAACCCAAGGACGGGAGCGTCGGCCTCCACCGTCCAGAATTCAAATGCCTATGGCAGTTCAGGAAGCTCGACCGCGTCAAAGAACGGCAACACGGCGTATTCGCAACATCAGACTACCTCGCAAGGAACGACCGGCTCAGTGCAAGGCTCGAACGGTGGAAAGGCTGTCGGCGGCTCCGGTGCTTACAACAGTGCCGCCGCGGGTCAGACCGCAAACGGAAATAAGTATGCTTCCGCAAACGGAAACACCTACAAGAACACCGGGAGCGGATGGCAGGGTTCAAGCTCGAACACCAATCAAAAAGCAAACTCCTCCGGCTATTCCGGGCAGAGTGCTGCAAAGCCAAGCTCTGCCTCGAGCGGATGGGGCGGTCAGCAGAAGAGCTCCGGATCTTCCGCGTTCAATAGCGGAGGCGGGGGCTGGCAGTCGAGAGAGGCAAGCGCACGCGGCTCAGCGAGTGGCGGTGGCGGCGGCGGCTGGGGAGGTCGGCGTTGAGCGGAGCGATCACCAGAGTTGACGCAGTTGGCGGAACAGAACCCAGAAAACGGAGCAACACCATGCCACGCCTACATCAGAGAAACACCCATGGAAACTGGTTGCTTATTTCGACATTGACCGCCCTGTCAATGCTTGCCGACTGCAAGAAGCAATCGGCTCCGGAGAGCAGGACCTTCGCCTCACCCGATGCTGCCGGGGCCGCATTGGAGAGCGCTGCACAGATCAACGATCAGAACGAACTGGAGTCTATCTTCGGAAAAGATTCGAAGGCCATCATCTCCTCCGGCAACGCAGCTGAAGATACTGCCACGGTAAGGGCGTTTTCAAACGGCTACGAACAGATGCATCGCTGGCGCAAGATGGTCGACGGGTCGCAGATCCTTCTGATCGGCGCGGAGAACTTTGCATTTCCGATCCCACTCAACAGGACCGGCACCGGGCAATGGTTCTTTGACACTGCAGCCGGAAGGGATGAGATCCTGAGGCGCCGCATCGGGCGAAATGAACTTGCGGTCATCGAGGTGTGTGGCGCGCTCTCGGAGGCGCAGGCAGAATACCTCGAAACACTGCACGATGGTGGAACTGCGCATCAGTTTGCCGCAAAGTTTATCAGCGATACCGGCAAACAAAATGGTCTTTACTGGGATTCGCCGGGTCAGCCGAAGAGTCCCCTTGGTCCCTTGGTGGCCTTCGCAACGCCTGAAGGATTGAGCGTAAAGCCAGATGCGCACATGCCGCTGCACGGCTACTACTTCCGCATGCTCAACGGGCAGGGAAGTAACGTTCTCGGGGGGGCGAAGGACTACTCCGTGAACGGAACGATGTCCGGTGGTTTCGCGTTCATCGCATACCCCGCCGAATACGGCAGTTCGGGGCTGATGACCTTCATCGTGAACCAGGATGGCGTCCTGCTGCAAAAAGACCTTGGTAAGACGACGGAAGCGACTGCTACCAGCATGAAGATCTTCGATCCCGATTCCAGCTGGACTGTCGTGCAGGACTAAGAGTCGGCCTCAAAAAACCGGACATTTTCCACAGCATCACGGAAAGAGGAAGCCATGAGAAGTTTTTCCATCAGTCGGCCCGCGCGGAGATCCTCGGCAGCGGTGATCCTCGCAGTGACGCTTGCCGCCATACTGCCTTTATCCGCTGAGAGCCAGGAACTCCAGCAGAAGCTTGCCGAAGTGAAGCAGGCCTCGGCGGCAAACAAGCAGGCCCTTGCCCACTACACGTGGCAGGAGCAGCAGACCATCAGCCTGAAAGGTGAAGTCAAGAAGCAGCAACTCTTTCAGGTCACGGTCGGACCCAATGGACAGCAAAAAGTGGAGATCGGTGGCTCTCAGGCTCCACCTCCAAGCGGAGGCAGGCTCAAGCAGCGTGTGGTCGCCAAGAAGACCACCGAACTGAAGGACTACGGCGGCGATATCGGTGACCTTGCAAAGCAGTACACCCAGCCCGATCCGGATCGGCTCCAGGCCGCGTTCCAGGCGGGTCATGTGTCCTTGCAGTCAGGCGGTGGGCCAGGGATGATTACCCTCGTGATCAAGAGCTATATCAAGCCGAACGACCTGGTGACGATTGTCTTCAATGAGCAACTCAAGGCAATCAACAGTCTTCAGATCGCGACTTATCTTGATGCTCCATCGGATGTCGCTACGATCGCCGTACAGTTCGCCAAACTGGCAGATGGAACGAATCACGTCACAGGAACCCAGGTGGACGGCGTCAGCAAGCAACTGACGATCGTCACCCAGAACTCCGCCTATCAGCCGGTCTAGCCCGCCGCCCACCTCGTTTCATGCACCAAGGAGTCTCCGATGCGTCTTCTTCCGTCCCTCCTCTTCTGCGCTCTGGCTGCGGGACATAGTCTCTACGCTGCAACGACAGCCGGCGTTACTCTGCCCGACACTGTTCAGGTAGGTGGCAAAGCCCTGGTCCTCAACGGGCTCGGGGTCCGATCCGAGTTCATGGTGAAGGTCTATGTCGCAGGTGCTTACCTTGAACAAAAAGCTTCAGATCCTGACGCCATCATCAAGTCTGACGCGCCAAAGCAGATCACAATGCACTTCCTGCACAACGCCACCAAGAAACAGATGACAGACGCCTTCGCTGAATCATTCAAAGACAACACGCCGGACGCAGAGAAGACGATGAAGCCTGAGATCGACCAGCTCCTCGGTGGCATCGACGCCGTCAAAGTCGGCGACGAGATGGTCTTTACCTACGTCCCTGGGACAGGCACAACGATGACCCTCAACTCCAAGGGGATCACATTGATCAAGACCCCTGCATTCAGGCAGGTGATCTTCGCGGTCTGGTTCGGCCCGAAGCCGCCCACAGCCAGCCTGAAAAAAGCAATGCTGGGTCAGTAGTCCTTCGAGAGCGATCGCCGCGACCAGTTCATGCAGGCTTATAGGCGGATGCCGCGCCATGCGATCACTCACTCTACAAGCGACGCACCGAATCGATAGCCTCGCAGCGCTCCGAATGACCCTCACTTTCTTCGCTATTTCTCTCTCGAACTGCCTGAACTGACAGGCACCAAACGACCGTCCGCTCTATACCGTAGAGCTAGTCATGACCTGCGGCTGTCGAGATTGTCTGCGCGCCCGAACGTTTTAGATTCGGTAGCGATCACGCTTCCGGCCTCCTCAAGAGGTGGCTGTAGCTGGGCCTGCAGAAAAGTTTAACCGGTCGAAAGCAGCGTACTGAGAGGCCCCATTTGAAGATGACATTCAGGATTGCACAGCACTGGTTTTTATCCTGCGTATTGATCTACCCTGGCGCTCTCCTCGGCCAGGACGCGCCCAAGCCGAGTGCACCTTCGCATCCCAAGCTGGGCATCGTTCTCGAAGGCGGCGGCGCGCTTGGTCTCGCGCACATCGGTGTTCTCCAGTGGATGGAGGAACATCGGATCCCGATCAGCTACGTGGCCGGAACCAGCATGGGTGGCCTCGTCGGTGGAATCTATGCAACAGGACGATCCCCGGCCGAGGTGCGAGAGATCACGAACGGGATTAACTGGGATGATGTACTCAGAGGCGAAACTCCCTTTCAGGATCTCTCGTTCCGGCGCAAGCAGGATGCTCACGAAGTCCCGAGCAGCCTCGAGTTCGGTCTTCGCAAGGGGCTCCAGTTCCCGGGCGGCTTCAATACGGGGCAACAGGTCTCGCTCATCCTCGACCATGTCGCTCTGCCCTACTCGGAGCTGAACAGCTTCAACGATCTACCCATACCGTTCGCCTGCGTCGCAACCGATCTCGTCTCCGGCAAGCCTCACGTCTTTCGCAGCGGCTCCCTTTCTCTTGCCCTTCGATCCACCATGTCGCTTCCAGGAATCTTCACCCCCGTGCGAACAGGGAACCACATCTATGCGGATGGCGGACTGCTTAATAACATCCCCATCGATGTCGCCAAGGAGATGGGCGCCGACATCATCATTGGAATCCATCTTGAGACCGCTCCCATCAGCCCGGACGCATCTCTCTCGAGTCTCTCCGTGCTTGGCCAGGCGATCTCGGTCATGATCGGAGCCAACGAGTTGCTGTCGATGGAAAAGGCAGACGTTCTGGTGACCGTCCCTCTCCAGAAATATGACGCACTGGACTACGCAGCCGCAGACGCGATCGTGAAGGCCGGCTATGACGCCGCGTCTGCCAAGGCAAAGGTGCTGGGAACCTTTTCGGTGAGCGAAGACGAATGGAAGGTCTACCTGGAAGAGCGAACCGCAAGGCGCAAGACCACGCCCATCCCTCACTTCGTCGATGTCGCGGGCAGCAGCCCGGATGCGGCCGACGCAATCAAGAAGAGCCTGTCGGCGGAGCTCGGGAAGCCGGTTGACGCTACCAAAATGAACGAGGAGGTCATGACGCTGCAGGGCCAGGGCCGAGTCGCGAACGTCGACTACTCCATGGTCGAGAAGAACGGCGTTCAGGGATTACTGATTCAGACGGAGGAGAAGAGTTACGCACCGCCTGTCGTGCGTCCGATCATTTTGATCGATGGCTCGAACTACAACAATGTGCTCTTCAGCCTGGGCGCTCGCGTTACATTTCTTGACTTCGGCAGCTACCGATCCGAGCTCCGCAACAACGTCATCATCGGGACAGAGTACGCCGCGAACAGCGAGTACTATCACCCCTTCACGCCGACCAGCAATCTATTTGTCGCTCCCCGGGTCTCATTCGACAGCAGGCAGAGTTACGTCTACAACGGTGGCACGCAGATCGCGACCTACAGGACCCGATCGGCCTTGGGAGGCGTCGACCTTGGATATGCATTTGGAACCTATGGCGAGCTGAGACTCGGCTATGAGGGTGGCTACGAGAAGATCTCCCCACAAGTCGGCGCGGCCGGAGTTCTGCCAACGGCTAAAGGCGCAACCGGTGACGCCAGGCTGCAGTTCCAGTTGAACACCCTTGACAACCCGGTCGTGCCACGGTCCGGACAGAGCCTCAGCATTTACACCAAGGGCTACAGCACAGCGGTGGCCGCCCCCGGCCCCTTCCCCTTGTCTGAGATTCAATCGCAGAGCTTCTTCCGCCTCAACAAACCATCCTCTGTCTTCTTCGGGGCATCCGGAGGAAGCAGCTACGGCTTCAAAGCTGGCATTCCGGCATTCTCTCTCGGTGGATCACAACGCCTCGTAGCGTGGAACCCGAACGAGCTTTATACAAACCAGTATTTCCTCGGACAGCTGGGATATATCCGCGAGCTCTTCAAACTCCCGCCGCTCCTCGGGAGCAATGTAGAGCTGCTTGTTCTGGGGGAGTTGGGTAAGACCTACAAACTTACGCTCGGCCCTAGTCCGCCTAATCTTCCCATCGACGGAGCAACCGGCTTCATCGTGAACACGATCTTCGGACCGGTCGAAGTTGCAGGAGCAGTCGGCAGCTCAGGACGGGCAAGAGTCTTCTTCAGGATCGGTCGAATCTTCTAGCGTAAAAGACGATCGCCCGGTCGGCATTCAGAGATGCAGACCGGGCGATCTCGTTGCTGCGGAGTGGGCTTTAGAGGGGCTGGTAGTTCGTATTCTGAGTCACCACCAGGAGCTGCTTGCTGACGCCATT
>CAZZZQ010000116.1:0-8737 GCA_964658405.1 uncultured Sphingomonas sp. | reverse complement strand
ATCCTTGCGGAGAAGGGCGTCTTCGTCATCCCGGATATCCTGGCGAATGCCGGTGGCGTGACGACCAGCTACTTCGAGTGGGTGCAGGACCGGATGGGCTACTTCTGGACCGAGGCCGAGGTGAACCAGCGGCTGGACAGCATCATGATCCAGAGCTTCATCGACGTGATCCGCTACTCGGAGTCGCACGGGGTCAATAACCGGATCGCGGCGTACATGCTGGCGATCGACCGGGTTGCGTACACGACCAAGCAGCGTGGTTTCTACGCGTAGCGGACTGTGATGGAGGCGCGGCAGAGATTGCCGTGCCTCCCGATGTGGATGGTCCGGTTGCAGCTTTCCACGGGCTTCCTCAGCGGTCGCCCCGCCAATGTGACAGAATGCTAGCATCTGACGTCTCTGCCACCCACTTTGGAGGGCGGTCCCGTCGTACGACCTCGATGAACCTGCCTAACTCCATTACGTTGAGCCGAATCGCAAGCATCCCGCTCCTGGTGTGGGTGCTCTCCTCTGCCTTTCCATGGCACGGCGGATCGGGCCAGACAGGTCTGGCGGGCGGTCAGCAGGAGATCATCGCCTCGATCGTCTTTATCTTTGCGAGCATTACGGATGGTCTCGACGGCTACCTGGCGCGGCGGCGTGGGCAGATTACGACGACTGGCATTTTGTTAGATCCGCTGGCCGACAAGCTGATGGTCTCGGCCGCGTTCATCATCCTCGTGGCGTACACGCCGAACATCGTTCCGCCGTGGATCGCGATTGTGGTGATCGGCAGGGAGTTCCTCGTCTCCGGGCTGCGGTCGATCGCGTCGGCTGAGGGGTTCACGATTGAGGCGAGCGAGATTGGCAAGCTCAAGACGGTGATCCAGATTGTGTCGGTCGTGGCTGCGATCCTGGCGCATCGCTGGGACTACTGGAACTGGTTCGGCTTCATCGTGGGCGTTCACTTCATTGCGGTCACGGCCATCTACTGGATGATCATCGTTTCGATCATCTCGGCGGTCGATTACTTTGTCGCCTTCTGGAAGAAGATTGACCAGGTCTCGAGCATTCAGCGGACTCGCCAAAGTGCAGTGCTGAGTCGCCGTGCACCGAAGTCACCTGCGACCAACCCCGAACAGCCGTCCCGCATCTCGTAGAAAGCCGCTAAAACAAAAGAATTTTTCGTCTTCCAGCGAAAATTAACTGTACGCTGCGGCAGAGTTGTGCCACGATGTTACCAACGTAATAACAAGCACGATGCGTTGATTCAGAACGAAGCCCTCCCCTTGAAAGTTGATGGACCCAGCCAGGCACGTGTGCTTAGAACGCCTGTCGACGTATCTGCGGACCAGTGCAGACGTCGGAAACCTCCTTCTTCTACCGAGTACTCCGGAGAACGCGATGTCTGATACGTTTCTCGCTCTCGCCCTTACGCTCGTCGTCCTTGTCGTCACGGTCCTCTGTGTTCCTTTACTGCAGGCCACAGAGGCACTGACCCTGCGCTACCCGCTGCGCAGGGTTGAAAACATGCCGGATCTTGTGGAAGAGGACGCAGGCCCGCAGTTTACCGGCGAGGTCGCTTAGCCCCGGTCCGATTTACTGCAGGATGGGAATGCCGCCGAAGTCGTTGTGGGCGATCCGCGCCGACCACTCCGCCGGTCCGGTCTGGTGCACCGAGGTTCCGCGGGCATCGACTGCGACGGTGACGGGCATGTCGACTACCTCGAACTCGTAGATCGCCTCCATCCCGAGGTCGGCGAAGGCGAGCACCTTCGCGCTCTTGATCGCCTTCGAGACGAGGTACGCGGCGCCGCCGATGGCGATCAGGTAGACGGCCTCGAACTCCCGGATGGCGTCGATGGCAATGGGGCCACGTTCTGCTTTGCCGATCATCCCGAGCAGACCGGTGGCTTCGAGCATCTGGTGGGTGAACTTGTCCATGCGGGTGGCGGTCGTGGGGCCTGCGGGTCCGACGGCCTCATCGCGGACGGCGTCGACCGGGCCTACGTAGTAGATGAAGCGACCCTTGAAGTCGACGGGCAGCTGCTCGCCGCGGGAGAGCATATCGGTCATGCGCTTGTGGGCGGCGTCGCGGCCGGTGAGGAGCTTGCCCGAGAGCAGGACAACCTCGCCCGGCTTCCATGTTTTGACGTCCTCGCGGGTGAGCGTGTCGAGGTTCACACGGCGCGCGGAGTGGGTGTCCATCTCGAGCTTCGGCCAGACGTCGAGTGAGGGCGGGGCGACCATGACCGGGCCGGAGCCGTCGAGCTTGAAGTGCAGGTGGCGGGTTGCGGCGCAGTTGGGAATCATCGCGACCGGCAGGTTCGCCGCGTGGGTCGGATAGTCCATGATCTTGACGTCGAGGACGGTCGTCAGCCCGCCGAGGCCCTGTGCGCCGATGCCGAGCTGGTTGACCTTCGTGTAGAGCTCGATGCGAAGCTCTTCGATCTTCGACTGCGGGCCGCGCGCGATCAGCTCCTGCATGTCGATGGGGTCCATCAGCGACTCCTTTGCCATCACCATCGCCTTCTCCGCGGTCCCGCCGATGCCGATGCCGAGCATCCCCGGGGGGCACCAGCCGGCGCCCATGCCGGGGACGGTCTTCAGGACCCAGTCGGCGATTGAGTCGGAGGGGTTGAGCATGGCGAAGCGGCTCTTAGCCTCGGATCCGCCGCCCTTGGAGGCGACGGTGACGTCCACATCGCCGCCTGAGACGAGGGTCACGACGACCATCGCGGGGGTGTTGTCGCCGGTGTTTTTACGGGTGAATGCGGGGTCGCGCAGGATGCTGGGGCGGAGCGTGTTGTCGGCGTTGCGCCAGGCCTCGCGAACGCCGGCGTCGACCATCTCCTGCATGGTGAGCATGCCCTTGGCGGAGGGCTCCCAGCGTGTCTCCATGCCGACTTTGACGAAGGCGGTGACGATGCCGGTGTCCTGGCAGATGGGGCGATGGCCCTCGGCGCACATGCGGCTGTTGATCAGGATCTGCGCCATGGCATCCTTCGCGGCGCGGCTCTGCTCCATCTCGTAGGCGCGGGCGAGGTTGGTGATGTAGTCGACCGGGTGGTAGAAGCTGATGTACTGGAGCGCATCGGCTACGCTCTGGATGAAGTCGTCCTGCTTGATCGTCGCCATGGTGAAAGATGCCTCGGTGCAATTCTAGCCAATCGGTGGAGCGCAACGAAAGGAGGGCCCCGGCGGTTGGCCGGGACCCTCCTCTAGGTGCTGCGTTTGCGTTTTAGTGGATGCGTCCGAAGCGGTAGACGACGCCGACGTTGACGCCGGCGTTGTTCTGCACGGTGCCGCCGAAGGTGGTTCCGAGATAGTTCGGGGTGACCCGCACAGCAAGGTTCGGAAACAGGTTGTAGTCGAGGTTCACGCCAACGGAGAAGGCGGCGCGGGCGTTCGAGGAGGGCCAGAGGCCGATGTTGACATCGGGAATTCCCTTGGAGCCGCCGCCGAACTTGCCGAGAGCCGAGCCTGCTTCACCGACGATGCTGACGGCCATCTTCTGCTTAGCGTAGACCCGGTACGTCGGACCGGCCATGAAGGTGTAGGTGGAGATCTGCGGGTTCTTCAGGTCGTAGATGTTGTTGCCGATCTTGGCCTTGCCGTAGGCTCCGCGGACGTCGCCGGTGATGCCCAGCTTCTCGTTGAGGAAATAGGTTCCGTTCATGAAGAAGGTGACTTCATTATTCTTCTGGAGGAATGGACCGGATCTCCAACGCAGGTATCCGCCGCCTCCGGCGACCTCCCAGCGATGGCTGTAGGTGTCTTCGATGGTCCGCTGAACGCGAGCCTTGCGGTTCGCACTGGATTCGCGCCGCGGTCTGCGCGTCTGGGCCTGCACCGTTCCAGCTGCCCCGGCCATAAGGATCACCAGCAACGATGCTGCGATCCACTTCATCTTCACGTTCCAACCAGACATCAACGATTTCCCCTGCACAGACCTAATTTGTTACCGTGTGATCTCTACGGTGAGCGCCGGGCCAATACGGAAAGCCCTGGCCACTCTGCGTCCGTCCTCTTATTAGAACATCGCCGCCCCTGTTCGTGGCGGCAACCCGGCAAGGAGCCTGATTCGAATGGCCAGAAATTCCCGCAGCACCCGCAAATCCGGAGGCGGATTCGGCACGGCGCTGCTCAGCTTTATCCTCGGCGGAGCCATCGTGGGGGGCGCTGGGTATGCCTATCTGCACTACCGACCCCAGCATTCCAGACTGGCTGAGGTCCCTGACGCCGAGCAGCCTGCAGTGGTCGAGAGGCACCACGAGAGTGCGGGCGTGCCTGCTCCGGCTCCGGCTCCGGTCGAGCGAGCCAAGCGTGTGGCGCCCTTTGGGATCAGCGAGGATGTCTTTGAGTCTGGCGCCAGGGTGTATGCGAAGGACTGTGCGAGCTGCCATGGAAAGCCGGGCCATGAGGCGGCTGCGACTCATCCTCCGGCCCGGCAGCTCTGGGCGAAGAGTGCGAACGGGGCGATTGGCCTGAGCGGGGGCGATCCAGGCGACTTGTACGGGACGATTGCAAATGGGACGACGGCGACGGGCCGACGGCTGGCGGGAATGCCGGCCTATGCCCATTCGCTGACGCCGACGCAGATCTGGCAGGTCAGCCTGTTGTTGACGGGTGCCGATAAGGAGCTGCCGGAGCCGGTTGCCCGGCTCCTTGCAACTCATTGATAGTGCGGGGTTTTTTAGAAGACGTAGCCGATCCCGGTGGTGAACTGGAAGCTGTTCTTCTGGTAGCCGGTTGGGGGATTGTTGATGAAGCTGTCCGTTGCCCCGAGGTTGACCGTGAGGCGGTGAAAGGTCGGGAGCGCGAGGTTCATGGTTCCTGTCGCCGAGTACGCGTTCGGATTGTTCCAGGCGGGGAGGACGCTGCCTGACTCGGTTAGGAGCAGCTTCCGTGGGAGCGTTCGGCGGTAGGTCTCGGAGAAGGTAGAGCCGATCAGGTTCTGATTCTGCGTGTTGACGGTCGCCTGGAACTTCTGCATCTCGTAATGAACGTCCACCTTCAGGTCAAGCTGCTGCAGGGGGCTTTGGATGGCCGTCCAGCCGAAGCCGCCACCGTAGACCTGCTGCAGGTTCAGTCCCTGAGAGAAGTTGTGATCGAAGCTGGTGTCGCCGAGGGCATAGAAGCGCGGCGAGAAGTAGCGATCGTACTCGCCGTCGGCGTGGAAGATGCTCGTCTTGGCGACACTGTTGGGCGTGGCTGGTGTGGTCTGCGGAACGACCGGCTGGGTCAGCTTGCCGTAGGTCTCGGTCACGTCGACGATCGTCCGGTCATGCGGGGGCAGGTACGAGACGATGGGCATCGCCCGGACCAGGTTCAGCCCGAGGTTAAAGGTAGTGCCGTAGTTGGTCGACTGGACATCGGTCGCGCCGGCGGTTGCGCCACCCTTCCATCCACTGAAGAAGTTCTGCCTGCGGATCTGCTTCTCGAAGGTCGGCTGGTCGATGATGAACGAGAGATTCTTCTCGGGAATTGAGGAGCTGACGCCACCCGGGGTCTCGAGCTTCAGGGCGCTGTCTGCATAGGAGACGGTCCCTGGCGTTACGGTCGCGGCGACGTCCTTCTGGGTCAGCGGGGTGTCTTTCTTGATGACGGCGAAGTTGCCGTGAGCGCGCAACTCTTTCACGTTATCGAGCGACACTGTGATCTCACCGGCCATGTCGCTTTTGAAGGTGATGCTGGTGTCGGATCCTTTTTCGAGTTTGCCGGTCAACTGATCGCCGTTCTTGAAGACGAGCACATCAGGATCGGGTTTCGCCGCAGGAGCAGGATTTGCCTGTGCCGTAGCGACTGCGACGCCGATCGTAACCGCGCACGCCACGAAGGTGCCACGGAGAATCGGCTGGAGCCACTGCCTGTTTGTGAATGAGGACATTCTTTAAAATAGCGTAACTTCTAAGCAGGAGCCAGCTAAAGATGAACCCGATTGTTCGAACCCTGGGAAGGGTCCTTCGCCTGGTTGGCATCTCGAGCCCGGAGGATAATGCTCCGAAGCAGAGGGCTGTCGCAGATCCGCCGTCATGGCGTGATCACGTCGTAGCCCCGCCGGATGCCCCTGTAATCCCTGACAAGTAGGACCAACGCAGACGCCGCGATCGGAGCCACTTTGTACGTTCTTGAAAAGGATGGACTTAGGGTTCTCGAGGCGTGTGTGTAGGGGCACATACGTTTCGTTGAAAGTATGTGTTGCCAACCGTCACAAATTAAGCTTAGTATCCGTCTCGCACTCGATAAAGTCCATTCAGACGCGAACGCGCTCGACGGACCTCGGCGAGTGATAGACGTTTCCCAACAGTTTTGGTTACACATTCAGCTTCTGACCGGGAAGTAAAAACCGGCAGTGCCTCGGAGCGAACTTTATGGCATGGTACGCCTACTGCATAGCAGAACGTCAGGCCTTTCCTGAACTTAATCGGCATCGTCGTCCGATGCCGCTGGCCGGTGTGACCGGCATCCATGGCAATCAAACCTTTCTATTTCCGGCCAGTGACCTTGCAGTAATTGTTTCAGAGCATAGCCCCGAAGAAGCAGCCTCGCTGGACCAGAGGGTCGCAAAGGATCATGCACGCGTGATCGCTGAGTGCTTCAAGCACTCGACCGTTCTGCCCTTCCGCTTCAACACAACGTTTGCCGATGATGACGCGCTCCGTCGCTCGGTCCGCTCGAATCAGCGTCATTTCCTGGCGAATGTTGAGCGGCTGCGGGGCAAGGCCGAGATGCACCTGAAGGTCCTGGTCGACGATACCTGTCCAGGTAACGCGGCGCGCAACATGACGGTTGGCCATGAGTATCTTGCCAGCCTTCGTGAGAGTGCCAGCCGTCAGCGGGAGCGCCAGTCCAGGGCACGGGCGCTGTCGGTCCAGATGCACCGTATGTTCCTTCCCCTCGCCGAAGAGATTACGTGCAAGCGCATGGAGTCCGGCAAGATGCTGCTCGATATCGCTCACCTGATTGATAACAAGACGGTTGAGCGCTACCAGAATAAGTACTCGTCGGCGACGCAGCAGCTGAAGGAATGCCACATGCAGCTTTCGGGACCCTGGCCGCCGTATCACTTCGTTCACAAGACAACGCCGCAGCATCAGCACAGCGCATAACTGATCTTCTTGTTGGATTTTTGGTATCGCAGCGAGTGAACTCTTCTCTTCAGATGAACGGATTTCTAAGAGAAGAGTGACTTCTGGTAACCACATAATCGCCCTATCCGTAAGACCGCGGACACCCTTTTATCCCTTCCCTGGCATCGCACTAAGAGAGTCAACGTGTGCGTTGAGACGATCACGCCTGCTGACCGCGCTTTGCCGGACGTCTGGAGAAAGAAATGAACCGTAAGAAAGTCTCACTTGCAGCACGCATTGCCCCTGCCTTTGTCATCGCTGGAATCTCGATGGGGAGCGCACTCGCCGCCCTGGCCCAGGAACCAAACCCGACTGCCACCATGCCCGCCGGTCCTCAGAGCGGCATCACCGAGCAGAACGGCGTTTATCTTTACCGTGTACAGGTCGTACAGCGCGATCTCGATGCAGTGAACTACCTGCACCGTAGCGGATCGACCAAGATTGGCTTTCAGGGAACGACCCTCCTCCCCGGCGCAAAGGGAGAGGCGAAGGTCACCAGTGAGCGCGGCGGCATCACGATTGAAGCCGACTTCAAGGGCCTGACGCCCGCAAACGGATTTGGTCCGGAATATCTGACCTATGTACTTTGGGCGATCTCGTCCGACGGCCGTCCGCAGAACCTCGGCGAAGTCCTTCCCGCCGGGACGAAGAACAATATCAAGGTGACGACCTCACTGCAGTCCTTTGGAATGATTGTGACTGCCGAGCCGTACTTTGCTGTCACCCAGCCGAGCGACGTTGTTGTGCTGCAGAACGTCATTCTGAACGACAAGACGAGCGGCGTCCTTGAGAAGGTCAATGCGCACTTTACCCTGCTGCCCCGCGGAATCTATGCGCGCACCGAGGGTTCGAAGAGTGTTCTGGATCCGATCACGCGCGACGAGCGCTCGCCGCTTGAGCTGTATGAAGCTGTGAATGCGATTCGCATTGCAAAGCTGACCGGTGCGGATAAATATGCGGCCGACATCATGCGTGAGGCGGATCAGGATCTTCGCAACGCGTCTGATATCGACCGCAATAAGAAGGGCGATCGCAAGATGGAGATCACCTTCGCACGCCAGGCTGTGCAGCGCGCGGAAGATGCCCGCATCAGCACCCTGCGTAAGCAGGCTGACGAGCGCCAGCGCAATGCCGAGATGGCGAAGCAGCAGGCTCAGTCGGATGCTCAGCAGTCGCAGCTTGCGGCGCAGCAGTCGCAGCTCGAAGCAGAGCGTGCCCGCGCCGCCCAGGCTGAGGCCGATGCACAGCGTGCTCGTGCAGAAGCTCAGGCAGCCGCAGCACAGGCTCAGGCCAGCAAGAGCGTTGAGGATGCGAACGCTGTTCGCGAGAAGCTTCGCAACCAGCTGAACAGCGTCCTGCAGACCAGCGAGTCGGCACGCGGCCTGATCGTCAACATGTCGGATGTGCTCTTTGATACCGGCAAGTTCACGCTGAAGCCGGACACGAAGGTCAGCCTGGCCAAGGTATCGGGCATTCTTGCCGCCTACCCGAGCCTGAAGCTGCAGGTTGAGGGATATACCGACAGCGTCGGTAGCGACGACTATAACCAGAAGCTCTCTGAGAATCGTGCGGGTGCCGTTCGCGACTTCCTCGTCTCCCAGGGTGTGTCGATGAACAACATCTCT
>CAZZZQ010000115.1:0-8754 GCA_964658405.1 uncultured Sphingomonas sp. | reverse complement strand
CGAAAAGAACTGCGGCATCTCCAGCCGCCTGCTTTGGACCGAGTCGGGCGAACCACTCGCCGAAAAGCTTATCGCCCGACTCCAGCGCCTCAACTAGCTGTCCTCAAGCGAAGCGTCCAATACCCCACGAAGTGGCACCCGCCCGGCGCAAGGGCGCCGTTGACTTACTGCAAAGGCGCCGCCCGCCGTCGTCGACCACTTATCAAATAGATCGCCGCCCGAAGCTCAAGCAGCGGGTCATCCGACGGCTCAATCCCCTCCACACGCGGGATCGGATCGAAGATGATCGTCTGCTGCTCATGGGCATTATCAGCAACCATCTCCGTCAGCGATATCGTTCCCAGCTCAAACTGGACGCGATCCTCCGGCCAGTGAATGGTCGCGTCATCCACGACGTCACCCGCTGCGGCCAGTTGAAGAAGGACCCGGAAGCCAATCGGCCCAGCCTTCACACGCTCCGCGATCTCGTCACCCAGATACGCCGGCCCCTTGGTCGCAAGCGCAGCCTCGTCAAGATAGTCATTCCCGGCATCCGGAATAATTCTGTATCGCCCGAACTGGACAGCACCTTCAGCGTTCGTAAACTGCAAGGCTGTCACGCCAAAGTACGACTCCTGCGCGTAGCTCGAAGGCGCAGGCTTGGGCGTCTGCACGAAGGCAAGCGCCGCCGGATGGCCGCCAAGAAAGATCTCTATGGGCTTGGGATTCGCCGGATCGGACGGAGCAGCCAGATCGCTGCTCGCAAGTGCACGTATGAGTTCGAGGAATTCAGCGCCTGTCCGTACCGGAAACCCATCGGTCGAGTGGCTGACGATGTCCGTGTGGCTGTGCTCCGCCAGCTGGAAGCGGATCGCCATCCCCCGCGGATTCGCGTTCGGATCACTATCCGGGATCAACGGTAGACCGGTCGAGTTCGAGAATCGCATAAGAACCGGCGTCGAAGGCCGCGCGATGTGAGGGGCGCTCGTAAGCGAGGTCGCACCCGCTGCGGGCGTGAACGTCCCCGAAAGCATAATTCCCTTGGCATGCGCCGGACGAAAGCCCGGGTGCTGGCCGAAGATCGCGTCGAACTGCTGCAGAATGTCATTGCTGAGGGCGAGCAGCTTCTCATCAGAGGGCAGTGGCATGGCGTTCTCCTTGGATGCAATCGGGGTGAGCCCCTACTTTACCCCCGAACGCCATGCTGTGCCGTGAATCATGACGCCTAGCCCTGCGTGACGATCTCCGAGAAGTCCGCCACGCCTGAGAAGTCCGCAAGGACCGTCGCGAGCAGTGCGAGCCGGTTGGCGCGAACAGCCTCGTCAGGAGCCATGACCATCACAGCCTCGAAGAAGGCATCGACCTGCGGCCGCAAGGTTGCAACCGCCTCCAGGGCAGCTACATAGCTCTTCGCGGATCGTAAGGCTGCGACCTTGACGGCGAGCTCGGAGGAGCGTTCCGCCAGTGTCTTCTCGGTTGGCTCGGTCAGCAACCCGGCGTCAACGTCAGGAGGGACAGCGATGCCCTTCTCCCTGGCCTGGGCGAGAATATTTTTCATCCGCTTGAACGCCGCAGAGACCGCAGCGAAGTCCGCCGAGCCGCGAACCGCCGTTACAGCCTCAGCACGGGACACGGCATCGCGGACGTCGTCGGCTCCGACGGCGAGCACCGCCTTCACCACATCGTAAGCCTGTCCACGCGCCTCGCGCAGATAGAACTCCAAGCGCTCTGCGAAGAAGGCCCGCAGCCTGGTTGCGACCGCCTCATTCGCCGTCGCCTTCCCCGCCAGTTCGCTCAGCGTAAGAGGCAGTGCAGGCTCACTCTCAGCAAGGATCCGGACGATCCCGTTCGCCGCGCGGCGCAGCGCAAATGGATCCTTCGACCCCGTCGGCTCAAGACCCAGCCCGAACATCCCGGCAATCGTATCCGCCTTGTCCGCAACGCCGAGCACAGCTCCCTCGACGGTGCGCGGGATCGCATCGGCCATCGACTCCGGCAGGTACTGGTCGTAGATCGCCGCGGCGGTCTTCTCACTGAACCCCTGCGCCCGTGCATACAGGCCGCCGACGATTCCCTGCAGCTCGGTAAACTCCTTCACCAGCTCGCAGGTCAGGTCCGTCTTGGCGAGAACAACTGCCTCATCCAGCGCCTTCACGTCGACGTTTGCGCCACGGCTTACCAGCGTCTGGGCCAGCGCGCCGGCGAGCACGCGCACACGCTCCGCCTTCACCGCATAGCTGCCAAGCTCCTTCTGGAAGGTCACCGACTTCAGTAGCTCAACGCGATCGCTCAACGGAGTTCGCTGATCAAACTCCCAGAAGAATCGTGCGTCATTGAACCGAGCCCGCAGCACGCGTGCATTGCCGTGACGAATCACCGCCAGCCCGGCTGCCTCCGCCTGTGTGTTCAACACCGCGAGAAAGTATGGCGCCAGCTTTCCGGTCTTATCCTCAAGCGCGAAGTACTTCTGGTGGTCACGCATGACCGTCACCAGGACCTCTTCCGGCAGCGCGAGGTACTCCGGCTCAAAGCCGCCAAGCACGACCGATGCATCCGAAGCCCACTCCGTCAGGTGCGTCAGGGAGTCGACCAGCGCGTGATCCTCGCGCCATCGAATCCCCTCCACCGTTCGGGTCGCATGGTCGAGCGCCTTGCGAATCGTATGCCGCCGCAGCTCCACATCGACCAGCACAAACGCCGCCTTCAGAGCGTCGACATAGGTCCCGGGCGAGGCAAGCACGATCTCCTGCGATCCAAACAGAACGCGGTGCCCAAAGGTCACGTTGGACGCCGTATACCCGGCGAACTCCATCGGAACGACGCTCGTACCAAGCAGCGCCAGCATCCAGCGAACGGGCCGCACAAACCGCTCCGGCTTGCCCGGCCGCCAGTACATATTTTTGGCCCAGTAGATGCCCGCAAGCTCCTTCGGCAGCTCCGCAGCGATCACCTCCGCCGCAGCCCGGCCAGCCTTGACCGAGGTCGCCTGCAGATACTCACCCTTCGGCGTCGAAACGGTCTTCAGCTCCTCGACTGCAATACCTGCCTTCCGCGCGAAGGCCACCGCAGCCGGGGTCGCCACGCCATCCTTGTAGGCGATCTTCGCCGACGGACCGAGCAGATCCTCGGAGACATCCTCCTGCCGATCCCGAACCTCGGCGACCCAGACCGCAAGCCGCCGCGGCGTCGAATAGCTTCGGCTCTCCACTCCTGCAGCGACCAGGCGCTCGCGCTCCAGCAGCGCGATCAGGCGCTTTTCGAGCTCCGCCTGTGCTCCGGCGATCATCCGCGCGGGAATCTCTTCCAAACCAATCTCAAACAAAAACTCTGACATGCTCAATCCTCAGCGAGCCGGCAATCCCGGCCCGTCCTGTTCCATTCCCGCAATCCTTGAAGCGTCTAGGCGACCGGCTCCTGCAGCAGGCGAAGAGCCTCGCCCTGCGCCGCATACGCCCTGGCCACACCGACGACCAGCGTCCGAATTCGTGCCATCACGCCCACGCGCTCCGTCACCGAGATCGCCCCGCGAGCGTCAAGGAGGTTGAAGACATGCGAGCACTTCAGCGCCAGCTCATACGCTCCAAGCACCGGAAAACGCTTCAGCTCAAGCGGCTCCATGCCCTCGAATCCCTTCGCCTTTTCGAGCAGCGCAAGGCACTCCGCCTCGTACGAGTTCAGGTGCTCCCACAGCCGCGAAACATCGGCATAGTCGAAGCTGTAGGCCGAAAACTGCTCCTCCTCAGCCAGCCGCATCTCGCCGTACGTCACCTTGCGGCCGGTGTCCGGCTCGACCGCCCAGACGATGTCGTAGATAGAATCGACATCCTGCAGGAAGCCGGCGATCCGCTCGAGGCCATAGGTAATCTCGCCGCAGATCGGGTCAAGGTCCATTCCGCCGCACTGCTGAAAGTAGGTGAACTGCGTGATCTCAAGCCCGTCGAGCATCACCTGCCAGCCGACGCCCCACGCACCTCCAACCGGCCACTCCCAGTTGTCCTCTTCGAACTTGATGTCGTGCTCGCGCAGATCGATCCCGATCGCCTCAAGCGACTCGAGATACATCTCCTGGATCCGGACCGGTGGCGGCTTCAGGATCACCTGCAGCTGCGTGTGCCGGAAGAGCCGGTTCGGGTTCTCGCCGTAGCGACCATCCGCCGGCCGCCGTGAGGGCTGCGCGTATGCGATCCGGACCGGCTTCGGCCCCAGGACACGCAGGAACGTGTCGGGCGACATCGTTCCCGCGCCGACCTCGACGTCATAGGGCTGCTGCAACACGCATCCGCGGTCAGCCCAGAACCGCTGCAGCGTAAATAAAAGCTCCTGGAAGGTCAGCGCCTTCGCCTTTGTGGCAATCACAGTCATGCATCTCTCTTCCACAGACAATCTTGCGATTCTAAATGCTCGGAGGCGCGCACCCTACAGCCGGGCAAAGGCGCGACCGCTGGCCAGCCGCCGTTCCATGTGCCGCTCCAGCGTCTCAAGGGCAAATCGCCGCAGGTCCGCCGCCCGTCCACGCGGCCAGCTCTCTTCCGCCAGCCCCCGCACAGTCCCGCGAAACATCCGCTCCGCCTCTAGCACCGCGACCGGCGACAGCGCAATACTGCCGCCACGCCGATCATCCTCGCAGGTCACGCCGTCGGCGGTCGGCGAGTACCAGAGCGTCCCCCCGCGCAGATCCAGCCCGCAGACGACGCAGTGGCCAAGCGCAGGCATCCAGCCCATCAGCCGGTTCATCCACAGCGCAAAGTAAGTGATCGGCATCCAGATACGCCCCACCTGCAGCTCGTCGAGCACGGCCAGCGCCAGCCGAAAGACTGCATCCTCGGGAGCCAGCTCGGGCAGCGCTTCTTCGAGCACCTCGGCCACCAGCTGCAGAGCGGCAGTCCGGCCATAATCGATCGGACGCGTCAGCGGTGAGGAGAGAATCTCAAAGGCATCCAGCCGAACCAGCTCCTGCCGTGGCCGCTCGGCGTAGGTCGCACGAACGTGAGTCATCGGCTCAAGCGCGCCGCCGAACCGACGCCGCGAGCGCAAAGCGTGGCGCGCCACCCCTTTGACCCTGCCCTGCTCCCGCGTAAACAGGCTGACGAGCAGGTCGGCCTCGAGAAATGGCCACGTCCGCAACACGATCGCCTCTCCCTGCCGCTGTATCATCCGCCGCGCCCTGACCTTTTACCGCATGCAGAAACGCGCAGCCTCGAGGGCCGCGCGTCCATGAGCCTGCTTGAACCGTCCAGCCTAGCGGCCGAAGTGAGTTGCGTTCTTTTCCTGGAAGTTCGCCCACTTTTCGGGGAGATCGTCCCCGGCATAGATCGCCGAGACCGGGCAGACCGGAACGCATGCGCCGCAGTCAATGCACTCAACTGGATCGATGAAGAGCTGGTCGGCCTCGCCGTAACCCGTCTCATCCTTCTTGGGGTGAATGCAGTCGACCGGGCAGGCGTCCACACACGCCGAATCCTTCGTTCCAATGCACGGTTCTGCGATTACATATGCCATAAAAATGTCTCCTAAAAATTGTGTTGCCGCGATCTCAAATTCTACCAGTACTTCCATTGTGCCACGCTGCCCGGCAATGCGCGAGAGCAGGTGCGGTCCGCCGTCGATCTGGCGAAACACACCTGCGCCCCGGGCTACTTGGCAGCTGCCCGGCGCGCGGCAAACTCCGTCGGAGTCGGAATCGCCTCAAGCCCGCGCCCCGCGAACATCTCGGTAAAGATATGCTTCAGTTCGTTCAGGATCAGCCCGTTGGTCGCCAGGACCTCACGGCTGTCGAGGGTAAACTTGCTCCCATCGAAGTGCGAGATCGTCCCGCCTGCCTCTTCAACGAGGAGCACGCCAGCCGCCGTATCCCACGGATTCAGGTTGAACTCCCAGAAACCTTCCAGCCGCCCGCAGGCAACATACGCCAGGTCGAGCGCCGCCGACCCCGCCCTGCGCACCCCGTGCGAACGCAGCGTGATCTGCTGATAGAAGTGAATATTCGGGCTGGCGTGACGCTTCTGGCTGGGAAAACCGGTCGCGGTCAGCGACTCCGCCAGCGTCTTCGTCTTCGAAACACTGAGCTTGCGCCCGTTTAGCCACGCCCCGCGACCGCGTTCGGCCGAGAACATCTCGTCCCGCAGCGGATCGTAGATCACCCCGGCGATCATCTCGCCATCAGCATCCGCAGCCAGGCCGGGAGCCCGTCGCTCCAGACCCATCGAGACGCAGAACGCCGGAAACTTGTGCGCAAAGTTCGTCGTTCCGTCCAGCGGATCGATGTACCACCGGTACTCGCTGTCCAGGCGGTCGCGTGTTCCCTCTTCGCCGAAGATGCCGTGCTCCGGAAAGGCCGCCTTCAGCCGCTCGCCGATCAGCTTCTCACTCGCGCGATCCGCCTCGGTGACGAGATCGACATCGCCCTTGTACTCCGCCTCCACACCCTTTTCATAGAAGCCGCGAAGCAGGCCGCCGGCCTGGCGTGCAATTCCTTCGGCAATATGCGCAAACTCAAACTTCTTCATGGAGCGTCCACCCTCGCAAGATCATTCGATCTAATCCCCCAAGTCTACCGTCTCCGCACGATTACTTCGCGTTGGCGTAGTAGCCCGAGCGATATCTCAGGTCGAGCCCCTGCGGCAGCTTCGGGTCGGTCAGCTTGATCTTGATGCGCCGGAACGAGTCGTCCGCCCCTCGCTGGGGTGCATAGTAGCCCAGCATGTACTGCGTCCGCAGGTCGTCCGAGACATGCCGGAAGGCTGGTTCGAGATCCTGCGGGTCGACGACATAGTAATACTTCCCGCCCGTGTCCTCGGCCATCTGGATCAGCGCATGCTCGCCACCGGTGTTGCGCCCCGCATCGGCATAGACCGGCACAATAATGATCGAATAGACTAACGCGCCTGCGCGCTGCGCCTGCTCCAGTGCCTGCGTGTACTGAGAACCCTTGACCGTGTCCCCGCCGTCCGTGATCAACACGATCACGCGCCGCCGGCCATTCGCCTGGCTCGTACTCTGCAGCCGCTGACCTGCCAGGTAGATGGCATCGTAAAGCGCCGTCGCATCGCCCCGCTGAATCTCGTTCAGCCCCTCTGCGATGCGCTTAGGCTGATTGGTAAACGGGACAATCTCGCGGACGGTGTCGGAGAAGTCCATCAGGTCCAGCTCATCCTGATCGCGGAGCAGCGCCTTCACAAAGTGCTTCGCCGCCTCTTTCTCCAGTCGCTCGTCGCGCAGGACACTCTCGCTTCCATCGATCGCCAGCACGATCGAGAGGGGTGAGGTGGTCTGCCGCTCGAACAGCGCAATCTTCTGGGGGTGGCCATCCTCGCTGATCGCAAAATCTTCCCTCTGCAGACCGCTGACCGGGGCACCTTTGGCGTCCACAACGTTCAACGCCACATTCACCAGCCGCGTCTCGACGTGGAGCGTCTGGACCGGCAGATCCTGGTTCAGGCCGTCCGGGGGTGCCCTGCGCTCGATTGGAGCCTGCGCCAGCAGGCCCGGGCCGAGCAGCATGGAAAGCGTGATCGCGAGCCGTCTCACCCCTGCGCCGCCGGGGCCGGCACAATCTCTTCGGGGAACGGCTCGCCGTCGGCCCACACCGCACCGTCGATAAAGTGCTCCTTCTTCCAGATCGGGACCGTCTTCTTGAGGGTGTCGATCACCCAGCGACAGGCGTCGAACGCCGCACCGCGATGGGCCGACGCGACGACAATCAGGATGCTGGTTTCGCCGATCTCCAACCGTCCGAGCCGGTGCACGATCGCTACATCCCGCACGCCGAAGCGCGTGACTGCATCCGCGGCCAGCGTCTCCATCTGCTGCAGCGCCATCGCTTCATACGCCTCGTAGTTGAGGAAGAGCGTCTGGCGGCCACGGGTATTGTTCCGCACGATGCCGTCGAAGAGGCAGACCGCACCATCCGTCCCGGCTTTCATCGCGTCCATGATCGCAACCGTGTCGATCACCGCGTTTGTTATCTCAATTCGCATCCGTACCAGCCTCTCCCATCCCGCCGCTCACCGGGGGCAGCAGAGCGACCTCATCACCATCCTGCAGCACTGTGTCCAAGCGCGCGTACTCCTGATTCACCGCGACAGCCACCGATCGCCAAAGCGGATCAGCCGTCCCTGAGGGGGAGCCCCCGCAATCCTGTAACTGCGCCATCAGGACCGCAACCGAGCTGCCGGCAGCGAGCTCCGCATCCTCGCGGTCACGCCTGAGGACATCCTTCAACACTCCGAAATAGAGAACCTTTATCTGCATCGTCGATCAAGGATACGCGAGGCGCGTATTGACCTTTAGACGCTTCCAGCAGAGAAAAGCATGCCGCCTTCAGGGCTGTGCCGGGCTAAGGATGCTGCCCCACGGAGTAGAATTAGGAATAGCTTTCGGTGCTGGTGTCGTTTTGACCGCGCCCGTGATCGTTGCGCTTGCTGCAATTCTCGTTGCGGTATGGGGCTTTATGGCCATAGTTTGCTGAACAGGAGAGACCATGATCCCACCATTTCTTCAAACTCACCTAGCCGCTTGCCTGTTTGCAATCAACATGGTGTCCGTCGCTCTCATGTTAGCGTGGACCGTTCAGCATCGTAACTCAAAGCGCTTAACAGGCTCTCGGTTGTCTATACGGGCGATCCTGAGTATAGGAAGCGTCTTGATCATCTATACCGCCGTCTCTGCTTTCCTAATAGGTGCAATGGCAGTCAAGGTATAGTTCGATTGCAAGCGTCCCGAGAGCAATGTAGAGATTCGTAGCGCGGGCGGGCAACGGCGTCTCGCTACGTGGCT
>CAZZZQ010000114.1:0-8763 GCA_964658405.1 uncultured Sphingomonas sp. | reverse complement strand
CGAGATCTATGGCCTCAAGAAGGGCTACTCCGCACTGTTCCCCGGCTCCGGCGGTCCTCTCGACCTCGCGCTGATGTCGAACATCGGCCCCGACAAGCCGCTCGTCTACGCCGATCCCAGCTACGAGCAGGGCCCCCGCGCTGCCGATGTCATGAAGGCTCCCAAGTTCCCGGTCAAGCTCACCTCGACCTATGCTCATGATGTAAAGGCGATGCTCGCTGCCAGCCCCACCGCCGGCGCGTACTACATCGTCAATCCGAACAACCCGACCGGCACCATGACCCCCCGCGCTGACATCCTCTGGCTGCTGAAGAACAAGCCCGCTGGCTCGGTTGTCATCGTCGATGAGGCCTACCACCACTTCTCGAACGACGAGTCCGTCATCGACCAGGTTGCTGCGGATCAGGACATCATCGTCCTCCGGACCTTCTCGAAGATCTACGGCATGGCCGGCCTGCGTGCAGGCTTCGCCGTCGCCCGCCCCGACCTGCTGATGAAGTTCACCACCGTTGCCGCTCCCGCGCGCAGCCTGGCGAGCATCTCCATCACCAGCGCCGCCGGTGCCCGCGCCAGCCTGCAGGATAAGGATCTCGTGCCGCTCCGCAAGAAGATCAACTCCGATATCCGCTCGGAGACGCTCGAGTTCCTCACCAAGAAGGGCTACAAGATCGTCCCCGGCTCGCAGGGCAACATGTTCATGGTCGATGTCAATCGCCCCGGACGTGACTTCCAGGCAGCCATGCTGAAGGACGGCGTCGCAATCGGCCGTACCTGGGCCGCAATGCCCAACTACGTCCGCGTCACGGTCGGCACCAAGGCCGAGATGGACAAGTTCCAGACAGCATTCGTAAAGTGCATGGACATGCCGGTCGGCGCAGCAAACGGCGCAGCATCGCTCTACCTGCCGGAGATGCACCACGTCCCGACAGAGCTCTACCGCGGCTAGTCCGCTGCCAGCAGACCAACGCCCCGCCGGATGCATCCGGCGGGGCGTTCCTGCGTCTGGCTCTCTCACACATGGTGCTCGACGCTCCGGCCACGTTACGGGTCACTCCCGAAGGGAATTTGTGTCTCCCGACTTTACTCAGCAACCGACCCAAGCCGCCTCGGCCCATCACCCCAGACCCCTCGCAGCAAACGATTCATCGGCTCCGAATAAAACCGCGCAACCAGCTCGCCTGATACTCCCGCAAGCAAGAGCACCGCAACAAAGACAGCCGGAACCGCCCACAGCGGCTTACCCTCTGCCGTGAAGAGCCGAAAGATCCCGATCACAATAAAGATGTGAGTCAGGTAGATCTCATAGCTCCGTCGGCCAAGCCACACCAGGGGCTTGAAGCCAGCCGGACTTCGCCACCGCGTCTGACTGACAACCGCAATCGCGAGGCAGGCCCCAGCCGCGAGCACCGTCATATTCAGTCCATTGCGCCCAAGACCCCACTGATACGCCTGGATCGAGAAGCAGAGACTAAACACAAGCAGCACCACGCCACTCGCACCGACCACCCGGAGCATAGCCCGCGACAGACGATGCTGCGCCGCGAAGAGCGCCGTCATGCAGCCCATCGCGATCGCATCCATCCCGCCCAGGTAGGAGTACTCCCGCCAGACCGGGTTGTGGTTGAACGCAGTCGCTCGCGCAAACGGTCCAATGACCACAAAGATCATCAGTGGAATCAACAGGAAGCTGCCCCTGCGAAACAGACGGCACGCCAGCGGGAAGAAGAGATAGAACATCTCCTCGATCGAGAGCGACCACAGGATGTCCCACGCCGCCGGAAGATAGCCCCTTCGGGCCTCAAGCAAATTGATATGGAAGGTCAGCGCAGCGAGCAGCGCACGTCCAAGCCCACCGGTCTTCTGCCGGACAACAAAGTCCTCAACATGAGCCAGGTGCAGGCCACTCAGAATTGTCAGCAGCAACAACAGCAGCGGCGCGATCCGGGCGAATCGCAGCTGGTAGAACTCCCGCACACTCACGCCTGAGACCGAACCCCAGCGGCGCAGCGTAGTCGACGTAATCAGGAAGCCGGAGATCGCGAAGAAGATCTGCACGCCGAACTGGCCGTTCCACACCAGCGAAGAGACCAGCTGCGCCGGAAGCCCCTTCGTATACGGCACCTTCGCGAAGAGCAGCTTCATGTTGACGTGGTTCATCAGCACGAAGGCGATCGCCAGTCCGCGCAACAGGTCGACGCCGTCCAAACGGCTCCAGCTCTTCCCGGGCTTCGTCCTCTCCGCAGCAGTCATGTCCCATTGTGTACCAGGTGTTGACGCCTTGATTTCCAACAGCTACATTCTCAGCGCGGCCATGATCAAACCACTCCAGAGGGTAAACTTCAATCATTATGGATTTGACGGGATGTGGAACAGCGCTGGTCACCCCCTTTCGCAGGGATGGCAGCGTGGACGAGCCGGCGCTGCATGCGCTGGTTAATTGGCAGATCGAACAGGGCATCGACTTTCTCGTCCCCTGCGGCACAACGGGCGAAGCTTCGACGCTGACCGAGACCGAGTGGTTCCGGGTCATCGAGGCGGTCGTCGGCTCTTCAGCCGGGCGCGTCCCGGTGATCGCCGGCTGCACCCACAACGCGACCCACGAGGCCGTTGCGCGCGCGAAGCAGCTCACCGAGATCTATGGCCTCTCCGGCATCCTGACGGCGAACCCGTACTACAACCGCCCCGGGCAGGAGGGCCAGTACCGGCACTTCAAGGCGATCGCCGAGGCGACCGACCTGCCCGTCGTCCTCTACAACATTCCCTCTCGGACCGGCGCGAACCTTGAGCCGGCAACCGTCGTCCGGCTCGCCGACATCGAGAACATCATCGGGATCAAGGAGTCGAGCGGCAACCTCACCCAGATCACCGAGCTCCTCACGACCGCACCCAACACCTTCAAGGTCTTCGCCGGCGACGACGGCCTGACGCTCCCGATCCTCGCGCTCGGCGGCGCCGGCCTGATCTCGGTCGCCTCAAATGTCATTCCGCACGAGATGACCTCGCTCGTCCGCTACGCCCTCGATGGGGACCTCCGCTCCGCCCGGCGCATCAATCGCCAGTTCTTCCGGCTGATGCAGGCGCACTTCTGGGAGGCCAGCCCGGCCCCCGTAAAAGCAGTCCTCGCGATGATCGGCAAGGGCGAGGACATCCTCCGGCTCCCCATGGTCCCGGTCACCGCCGAGACCCGCCGCAAGCTGGAGCGCGTCGTCGGCGAGCTCGGCCTGATGGTCGGCCTGCCTCCGACCGGCGACAATCTCCGAACCTTCTAGCCCTCTCCCACTGCACGACTTCAAAGAAACCACCAAAGGATGACTGTGACACTTAATACCTCTCTTCAGGACACGATCGAGCACTGGTTCGCACAAGGTGCAGCCGCCATCGGCAACACGGAGGCCGAAGCCGCCTTCTTTTCACTCCGCTCCGAGCTTGAGGCCGGAACTCTCCGCTCTGCTGAGCCCGACACCTCCGTGCCCCTCGGCTGGCGCGTCAACCCGTGGGTCAAACGCGGCATCCTGCTGGGCTTCCGCCTCGGCAGCCTGGTCGAGATGGGTTGCCCGGACGGCTTCTCCTTCGTCGACAAGGGCACCTACCCGGCGCGGCGCTTCTCCGCAGCCGACGGCGTCCGCGTCGTTCCCGGCGGATCCTCCGTTCGCTCCGGCGCCTTCGTCTCGAAGGGCGTCGTCATTATGCCCCCCGCGTACGTCAACGTCGGCGCGTATGTCGATGAGGGCACGATGGTTGACTCGCACGCACTGGTCGGCAGCTGCGCCCAGATCGGCAAGCGGGTTCACCTCAGCGCCTCCGCCCAGATCGGCGGCGTACTCGAGCCGGTCAACGCCTCACCCGTCATCATCGAAGACGATTGCCTGATCGGCGGCAACACCGGCGTCTATGAGGGCACCGTCGTCCGCCGCCGCGCCGTCCTCGCCGCCGGAACCGTCCTGACCCGCGGCACACCGGTCTATGACCTCGTCAACGGTACCGTCCTGAAGGCCACCGCCGATTCACCGCTGATCATCCCCGAGAACGCCGTCGTCGTTCCCGGCTCCCGCGCGATCAAGGGCGGCAAGGGCGCCGAGTGGGGCCTGAGCGTCGCGACCCCGATCATCGTCAAGTACCGCGACGAGAAGACCGAACTGTCGCTGGCACTGGAAGATTTGCTCCGCTAAACCAGGCCATTTCGACCTGTGAGCCGTTGTAGTCCGATATTTCCCATCCGGGAATGAGGATTGCAGCGGCTCATATCGGTTTCAGGCAGCCAAGCTGCTAGACTTGGAAGTTGAATGGCACAAGATAAATTACGCATGATTCCGCTGGGAGGCCTTGGCGAGTTCGGTATGAACTGCATGGCGCTCCGCTGGCAAGACGACATTATTGTTATCGACGCTGGTCTGATGTTCCCCGAAGAAGAGCTGCTGGGCGTCGACATCGTCGTTCCGGATATCAGCTACCTCACCGAAAACCGGTCGAAGGTCAAAGCCATTCTGCTGACCCACGGCCACGAGGATCACATCGGCGGCCTGCCGTGGATCCTCTCAGAGCTGAATGTCCCGGTCTATGGCACCGAGTTCACCCTGGCCTACGTCGAGGGCAAGCTCGAAGAGCATCGCCTGCTGGACGACGCCGAGCTGATCGAGATGCTCCCCGGCAAGCGCTTTACGCTCGGGCCCTTCTCCGTCATGCCCATCCGCGTCACCCACTCGCTGGTCGATTGCGTCGCGCTGGCGATCCACACCCCGATCGGCGTCATCCTGCACACCGGCGACTTCAAGGTCGACCTCTCCCCACCGGACGGCAAGCCGTTCGACCTCCATGCCTTCGCGGAGCTGGGGAAGCAGGGCGTTCTTGCGCTCCTGCAGGATTCGACCAACGTCGATCGCCCGGGCTACACCCCCAGCGAGCGTGCCGTTCGGCCGCGTCTCGACGAGATCTTCGCCCAGACCAAGAAGAAGCTGTTCTTCAGCTGCTTCTCGTCCTCGATTCACCGCATCCGCCTCGCGACCGAGCTTGCACAGGCTCACGGCCGCAAGGTCGCCATCATCGGCCGCTCGCTCGATAACTCGACCGAGATCGCGCAGGATCTTGGCTACCTCGACCTGCCGCAGGGCCTGATCATCAACCCCGGCCAGATCCGCGATCTGCCGCCGCACAAGGTCTGCGTCATGATCACCGGGACCCAGGGCGAGCCGATGAGCGCGCTCAGCAGGGCAGCGGTCAACAATCACAAGTTTGCGCATATCGATGCCGGCGACACCGTCCTGCTTAGCTCGCGCGTCATCCCCGGCAACGAGAAGTCGATCTACCGCATGATCGACCACCTCGAGCGCCGCGACGCAAAGGTCATCCACGACGACGGCACCGCCGGCCTGATCCACGTCAGCGGCCACGCCAGCCAGGAAGAGCTTCGGTTGATCATCAACCTGGTTCGGCCCAAGTTCTTCATCCCGGTCCACGGCGACTACCGCCACCTCAAGCGTCACGCCGAGCTTGCAGCTGGAATGGGCATCGTCGAGAAGACCATCCTGCTCGAAGATGGCGATGTGCTCGAGTTCGACAAGAACTCCGCCGTCAAGAACGGCAAGGTAACGGTAGGACGGGTCTGCATCGACTCCGGCGGAGCATCGACGGACGTCGTTCAGGATCTCGTCATCCGCGATCGCAAGCACCTCAGCGAAGACGGCATCGTGCTCCCGATCATTGCCATCAACAAGCAGACCGGCAAGGTTGAGAATCCCCCCGAGATCGTCATGCGCGGTATGGCAGTCGGCGACGAGGGCATGATCGCCGAGGCCCGCCAGGTCGTGATGCGCACCCTCGACTCCTCGAGCCCCGAAGAGAAGAAGGACTACGGCGTCATCAAGGAGAAGATCCGCAACGATCTCAAGCGTTACATCCAGAAGAGCACCAGCCGTCGTCCGCTGATCATGCCCGTCATTATGGAGATCTGAGCTGTAACTTCAGTTGCAACAATAAAGAAGCGTCCCTCTACGGGGCGCTTTTTTATTGCAAAAGCCCAGTACGCCCTGACGCCGGGCGGGCGCTACTTCGTAGGGTTTTGGACGCTTCGCGTGAGGGACAGGCGTAGCCGGATAGAATCGGTGCATGCGGCGAGTGGCACGGCATTCCAGACAGAAGCAGGGCCGCCGCACCACCGGGATCGGCACCGTCGCCGCCGGGATCCGCCGGGTCCGCGAGCATCCCCGCCACGTCGTCACCTCCCGCAAAGTCGGACTCTGGGCGCTGCTCGTCGCCGGAGTTGCCGTCCTCTGCGCCGCCGCCTGGCCCTTCGTCCTCGCTCATCTTCAGGCCACCGCAGTTCTCAAGCTGGTCTCGCAGCAGCCGGTCCCGTGGATCGTCGGTGAAGCAGTCGCCGAACCCATCTCGACCGAAGACATCCAGATCCCGACGCCGGTCGGCAGCGTGCGCGGACGCCTCTATCTCCCCGTCAACAAGCCGGACGCCCCGGCCATGATCGTCCTCCACGGCATCCACTACCTCGGCATCGACGAGCCGCGGCTGGAATCCTTTGCCTCCGCGCTGGCAAGCTGCGGCATCCGCGTCCTCACGCCGGAGCTGCCCGACATCAAGGACTACCAGGTCAGCACCGCGTCGATCCGGGTCATCGGCGAATCCACAAAGTGGTTTGCCAACAAGACCGGCGGCCCGGTCGGCGTCATGGGGCTAAGCTTCTCCGGCGGTCTCGCGTTGCTTGCCGCCGCCGATCCGGTCTACCGGCCCGACTTCAAGTTCGTCTTTGCGGTCGGATCGCAGGACGCCATGGGCCACGTCGCCCAGTACTACCTGACCGGAGCCGAGCAGCGCCCCGACGGAACGACCGAGCGGCTGACCCCCCACGAGTACGGCGCCCTCGTCCTCGAGTACGAGCACTTCGACGAGTTCGTCCCCCACACCGACGTCGAGCCGATCCGCAAGGTGCTTCGCGAACACCTCTACGAAGATAAAGCTGCAGAAGCCGCAGACCTCGCAACCCTCACGCCGCAGCAGGCCGCCGAGGCGAAGCAGCTGATGGACTCGAACGCCCCCGCGACCCGCGGCCTGCTCGCGAAGGCAAATGCGAAGCACATCGCCGACATGGCCGGCCTCTCCCCTGCCGGAAAGCTGGCGACCCTGACGACGCCGGTCTACCTCCTCCACGGCGAGGCGGATAACATCATTCCAGCGGCGGAGACGCTCTGGATGGCCAGCGAGCTGCCCGGATCGACCCTGAAGGCGGTGCTCGTCAGCCCCGTCCTCTCGCATCTCGACCTCGACGGAGCCGCGCCAAACGGGCTCGACCAGTGGCGGCTGATCCACTTCATGGCTCTCGTCATGCACGCAGCGGAACAGAAGTAGAGTTGAAGAAGGAGCGATATGACTGACTTTGTAACGCTTGATGAGATCCGCGCAGCCCAGCAGAGAATCGCCGGGGTCGCCATCCGCACACCGCTCCATCGCGTCGATCCCGATCGGCTCCGCGCAGCGAACATTCCCGTTCCCTCCTTCGAACTCTACATCAAGGCAGAGAGCGCGCAGCCCATCGGCAGCTTCAAGCTGCGCGGCGCCTACAACATGGCCGCCCAGCTCACCCCCGAAGCCCTCAAGCGCGGCGTCATCACCTTCTCCAGTGGAAACCACGCCCAGGGGGTCGCCTACGCCGCCCGCGCACTCGGAGCAAAGGCCGTCATCGTCATGCCGGAGAACGCGCCGGAGATCAAAAAGCTCGCCACCGCCGCCCTCGGCGCAGAGATTGTTTTCGTTGGCCCGGCCTCCTCCGAGCGCAAGATCAAGGCGGAGGAGCTCGCAGCCGAGTTCGGCTACACCATCATCCCGCCCTACGACCATCCGCACATCATCGCCGGACAGGCGACCTGCGGCCTCGAGATCGTGGAGCAGCTTCCGGGCGTTGAGCTGATCCTCTCCCCCATCGGCGGCGGCGGTCTGCTCAGCGGCACGGCCACTGCCGTAAAGCACGCCTCGCCCACCGCGCAGGTCTGGGGCGCCGAGCCGGAGCTTGCCGCCGACGCCAAGGAGAGCTTCGACACCAGGACCCTCGTCGAGTGGCCTGCCGCACGGACGACCCGCTCCATCGGCGACGGCCTCCGCACCCAGAGCCTCGGCACGCTCAACTTCGAGCACGTCCTCCGCTTCGTCGACGGCATCGTCACCGTCTCCGAGGAGGATATCTTCGCCGCCATGCGCGTCATGCTCGCCGCGACCGACCTGGTGCCCGAGCCCAGCGGAGCCGTCACACTCGCCGCCGCCCTCTTCCACGCGCACGAGCTGCCGAAGGCGAGCAAGGTAGCCGTCATCCTCAGCGGCGGCAACCTCGAACCCGCGCTCCGTCAACAGCTTGAAGCCGAACTCGCCGCGCACTAGCCCCTTTCAAACCTCCTATGCCTCAAAGGACCACCATGCCTCACTCGCTGCTCAAAACCCTCGGCCTCTCCGCTCTCCTCGCGCTGACCTCCCTGCCCTCCTCAGCCCAGCGGAGCAAGCAGGATAAGGCTGCTGGATACGACCGCGCCGCCCGCGCGACCGTCCTGCACCAGGCCAACGTCTACATCTCGCCCGACGCTGATGCGCAGAAGATCTCGCTCGTCACGCCCGGCCACGAGGTCGTCGTCACCGAGCGGAACGGGCCCTGGGTCAGGGTCTTCGCCAACACCGACGTCGAAGAGAAGGCCGACGACGCCGACAAGACGGACCTCGGCGACGACTCCAACGTCACCCCGGCCTCAGGCTGGATCCGCGACAAGGGCGTAG
>CAZZZQ010000113.1:943-8850 GCA_964658405.1 uncultured Sphingomonas sp. | reverse complement strand
GACTCATGGATCTGCAGCAGGTGATGCGCCAGGCGACGGCGCCGAGGCCAACGGCGGAGCGGCCGATCGTCATGGTGGGAACCGGCGGAATTGCACGCGACGCGCATCTGCCGGCTTATGCAAAGGCAGGCTTTCCTGTGGTGGCGCTCGTCGACCTGGACCGCGAGCGGGCAGAGGGACTGGCCGGGCGCTTCAACATTCCGTTTGTAGCTTCGACGCTGGAGGAGGCGGTGCGCTACGCCCCGGGGGACGCGATCTTCGATGTAACGGTCCCGGCTCCGGCGCTGCGCTCAGTGCTGCGGCAGCTTCCGAACGGGCGGGCTGTGCTCCTGCAGAAGCCGATGGGTGAGACGATCGCCGAGGCGACCGAGATCCTCCAGATCTGCCGTGAGAAAGGGCTGACGGCTGCGGTGAACTTCCAGCTGCGATGGGCTCCGAACATGCTGGCCGCGCGTGCGCTCTATGGGACCGGCGCGCTGGGCGAGATCCACGACATGGAGGTAAAGATCTCCGCGCACCAGCCGTGGGAGATGTGGAACTTCCTTGCGAAGGCTCCGCGACTCGAGATCCTGTATCACAGCATCCACTACGTCGACCTGGTGCGGTCGTGGTTCGGCAACCCGGAGACGGTGTGGGCGAACACTGTGAAGACCCCGACGACGCCGGAGCTTGCGGCGACCCGGAGCGTGATCATTCTCGGCTATGGGGATAGCAAGCGCGTCTTCATCCACACCAATCACAGCCATACCTTCAGCCCGGAGAAACAGCGCAGCTTCGTGCAGTGGGAGGGTATGGAGGGTGCGATGCGTGCGCGGATGGGCGTCAACCTCGACTACCCGAAGGGTAAGCCCGACAACCTCGAGTACATCCTGCGCGGAGACGCTGGCTGGAGCGAAGCCCCGGGCAGCGGCAGCTGGTTTCCGGATGCCTTTATGGGATCGATGGGGAGTCTGCAGGCGTTCGTAGCAGGTGAGGCAGCCGTGCTTCCGACGAGCGTAGAGGATGCGATCGACACGATGCGGACGGTTGAGGCGGCGTACCTGTCGAGCGAGCGGGGCGGCGTCGAGCTGCCGGTGCTGGCGATCTGATCAGGGTCGTGGCCGATTGATCCAGAGGAGTGGCTGGCTGATCGGGAAGGTCCGGGCGAGTTCGGGGATGGCGGGGTCCGGGTTGAGCGTCTTCCAGAGCTCGGCATACTCCGGGCGAGTGTAGGCGCGGGCGGCGAAGAGAAGCGCCGGGTTCCGGACAGGCAGGTCGGTAAAGTGCGTCAGGTCGGCGCGATAGGGCCAGGTCTCGCGATGCTGAATGTAGGGGAAGTGGCGTGCCATGACGATGTGCATGCCGGGGCCGTCCTGCAGCTCGAACTCCCAGAGGCTCTCGAAGCGTGTCGAGAGTAGCTCGCAGGACGCAGTCAGCATGTCGAGGTTGAAGAGCGAGTTGCGATAAGGAAAAGGCGTTAGGAGCTCGTGCGGGAAGGTCCCGTCGGCGATGATCTGGGCTCGTAGCGTGACCGTCTTGAAGCGTTGCCGCAGCGCCGCGAGGGCTGGCTCGTTGCTGGTCAGCCGGGCGTAAGTAGCCGCCTGCAGGAGCCATGAGCTGGCGTGGTGATCCTTCTGGTCGCGTGCAAGCCCTGCGAGGCGAGACTCGTTCAGCCACTGTAGGTACGCGGCGAACCATCCCTTCAGGCTGGTGAGGTCGTCCGGGGTGAGTGCGTCAGAGGTGCTGAGCGCCGGGATGGCCTGCGCGATTTCGGCGAAGAAGACCGTCTCGAGTACTCCTTCAGGGCGCGACTTCGGATCGTTGGGGATCATGGCTCCGAAGTGGAGCGTCGGCAGCATGCTGGTCGTTGGATCGATGAACCAGGCTTTAAGGTGGGCGACAGCCTGGGTGGCATAGCGCTGGTCGTGAGTGATCTGGTAGGCGGCGGCGAGCGCCGAGACCATACGGCTGAGACTGAAGACCGCATCCCGGTGTGCGACGAAGGCGTCCGGGTTGACCTCCCCTGGCTGGCGGACGTAGGGCTTCTTCCCGATCGTATCGTCCTTGGGGGGCAAGAAGTCTGCGGCCTCGGAGAAGAAGTCGCGCGGCGTGCCGGGGGTGCGTGGTGAGGGGAGCGCCGTGATCGGGACCGGCTTGATGGCGAGCGCACGATCTGCGGCGGCGAGGATCCGGTCGTGGTCAATCGCTGCGACGTCCGGCCGGGCCGAAGGGTGCAGAGGCCCCTGAGCCGTGAGCAGCGAGGTGCGCAGGAGGAGTGTGGCAGCGGCGGTAGAGCAGAAGGCGCGTCGGGTCAGCGGCTGGCTGGGCATTGGGGGGACCGATGGGGAGACGCTATCACATCGGGGTAGCGAGAGGTTTTACGTTTCACCCTCGCTGTGGGAGCGTGAGGATGGGTCCCCGAGCGTTTTGCGTCAGGCGAGGACCTTATCGGCGTAGCAGACGCCGAAGTACTGCCATGGGTCGTCGGGGCGATGAAGCCGGTTGTAGTTTGGAGCGTCGCGATGATGTAAGACAGCGGCCGTCTTGCCGGTGTTGCGGGAGTCGCGCAGATCCCAGCCCATGTTGCCGGTCGCCACGTCGCAGAGGATGTTCGCGTTTCGCGCCCAACCCTGATGCTGATTCCACACGTGATAGGGGCCGCCGTTCCAGCGGCAGACGGACTCATAGCGGATCTGAACCTCTGTAGCGGTCCGCCCATCCTGGGTGAGGTAGGCAATGGAGGCGGCGCGCTTGGAGGCGAAGAGGGCGAGCCCGGCTTGCAGATTCGCCTGCCAGTTCCAGATCTCTTGAAAGGTGGGTGCGGGGGTGGTGAGCTGGCACATCCCGTACCCCTCGTCGAGGGACATGATCGGGTCACCGCTCAGGGCAAAGTGGTGAAGGTGCGACTCCTGCTGGAGGATCTTCTCGAAGCCGTCGCTTCCCGGACATGCAGCCAGATAGAGCGAGGTGTCGGCGGGAGTGGGATTCGCTCCATTGATCCGAACTATGCGGCCGGCGCTGGCTGTACCTGCCTTGACGCTGACGGTCAGGGTGCCGCCGAAGCCAGTGATGACGTTACGGGCGTCCCACGCATTTGACGAGGTGATGACCGTACCGCTCGTAGAAAAGCTCTTCCAGGTGATCGTCCAGGTCCAGGTGTGGGGTCCGGTCGCGTCCGTTTCAAAGGGAATCGAAGGCCAGATGGCGGCCGTGGAGATCGTGAACAGGTGATCTTCAGCTGGGCTGACGACGTTCATGGAGGCTCCTCGTGCTGTATGGAGCTTTCGACGATGCGCTGTATGCTCGTTCAAGAGCTACGGCACTGTTGAGCGTTTGAGTGCCATCTTAAACCGTCTGCTGTGCGGAGATTCATGAAGACCAGAATCAAAAGTGGGGTAGCCCCTGCACTTCTGTTAGCCGCGGTGCTCATCGTCGCGTTGAATGCATGGTTCGCCTTCCGGTCGATCGATGTACTGCTCGAGGGCGAGCACTGGGTTCAGCACACTTGGCAGGTTATCAACCAGGTCGAGAGCATCATGAGCTCGGTGAAGGATGCCGAGACCGGCAATCGCGGGTTCCTGATCACCGACGATGACGACTATCTCGCTCCTTATACCTCTGCCCTTGAGGAACTTCCGGTCGAGGTTGGCCGGTTGAAGTCGATGACCGCGGACAACCCCTCCCAGCGGGAGATGATCACGCAGTTCCAGGCAGTGATGGATGAGCGCCTGTCGCTGCTGCAGCAGGGCATCAACCTGCGACGAAGTGGACGCGCGGACAGCCTGCATGCGCTGGTGGTCAGTGGCACAGGCAAGGTCCAGATGGACCATCTGCGCCAGATCGCAGACACGATGGAGTCCGAGGAGCGCAGGCTGCTCACGCAACGAGTCGCCGCTACCAAGGTCAGCAGCAGGCGCACGCGCGAGACGGTCGGGATCGCAAGCTTCATTGACTTTCTGCTGGTCATCCTGATGTTCCGGTACTTCGCGCGCGAACGCATCATGCGCATCAAGTCCGAGCAGGATGGAGAGCGTCTCGCGATCGCGCGGGCAGAGGCGGACGCCAATGCAGCTGAGGTGCAGGCGCTCAACGTTACGCTCGAGGAGCGGGTCCGGCAGCGCACGGTCGAGCTGGAGACGACGAACCGGGAGCTCGAGGCGTTCAGCTACTCGGTCTCGCACGATCTGAGGGCGCCGCTGCGGACGATCGATGGCTTCAGCCTTGCGCTTGAAGAGGATTACGCCGAGGCGGTTGACGCGGTCGGCAAGGACTACATCAAGCGGGTTCGGAGCGGCGTGCAGCGGATGGGCGAGCTGATCGATGCGCTGCTCCAGCTCTCACGCATCACACGGGCGACGATCACGCGGGAGCCCTTCGATCTCAGTGCGCTCGCCACCGCGGTGGTGGCGGAGCTGCAGGTGCAGAATCCAGGCCAGCAGATTGTCTTCCACGTCGAGCCGGATCTGACGGCCGACGCCGACCCGAAGTTGCTACAGGTCGCGCTCGAGAACCTGCTGAACAATGCGGTGAAGTTTTCCTCAAAGGTTCCGGAATCAATCGTCGAGTTTGGGTGGGACGCGGAGAAAAGTGCTTGGTTTGTGCGAGATAACGGCGCCGGCTTCGACATGTACTACGCAGAGAAGTTGTTCAATGCCTTCAATCGCTTACATGGCGATAAGGACTTCAAGGGATCGGGGATCGGGCTGGCGACGGTTGCCCGTGTGATCCGCAGGCATCACGGAAGGATCTGGGCCGATAGCGTTGTTGGTCATGGCGCCACCTTCTGGTTTACGTTAGGATAACTCGCATGGCAGAAGCTTCACGGATGATTCTTTTGGTTGAGGATGATCCCGACCACGAATTGCTTACAATTCGCGCGCTCAAGAAATCGAATATCGCAAACGAGGTTCGTGTTGCGCGGGATGGTGAAGAGGCCATCGAACTTCTCTTTGGAGAAAATCCGATCCAGCCGCAAGTGATTCTGCTGGACTTGAAGCTACCGAAGGTCGATGGACTTGAGGTGTTGCGCCGCATTCGCGAGAGTGATCGGACGCGCATGCTCCCCGTGGTTGTCCTCACTTCGTCTGATGAAGAGCGAGACCTCATAAGGAGCTACCAGATCGGCGTCAACAGCTACATTCGGAAGCCGGTAAACTTCAATGACTTCGCAGACGCCACGCGACAGCTTGGGATGTACTGGCTGGTGTTGAACGCATGCCCCCCGCAGACATAGAGCTGGCCAACCTCCAGGTTCTTCTCATCGAAGACAATCCGGACGATGCCTTTTTGTTAGAACGGCATCTGCGAAGGAACGGATTCGCCCCCGCGCTGACCCGCGTGGAGACGAGTGAGGAGATGCTCGCCGTGTTGGAAGGGCAGACGATGCCTGACGTCGTCCTTGCCGACTACAACCTTCCGCGCTTCAGTGGCCCGGCGGCGCTGCTGCTGCTGAAGACAGCACGGATCGATATCCCGTTCATCATGATGTCCGGTGCGGTGTCTGAGGAGACAGCGGTTGAGTCGATGCGGGCCGGCGCCCAGGACTACATCAGCAAACAGAACCTGACGCGGCTGATCCCCGCGCTCGAGCGGGAGCTGAAAGAGGCCTCCGCCCGTCGTCGGCGGCGTGCTGCGGAGCTTGCGCTGCGGGCAAGCGAGGCACGCTTTCACCGGCTGGTCGAGGCCATGCCGCTAAGCCTGCTGATCAGTGCCTCCTCCGGCAAAATTATTTATGCGAACGGCGCGGCCGAGCGGCTGCTCGAGTACGCACCCGGCGACATCGCCTCCGGCATGGTGACGCTCGCGTCGATTTTTCCGCCGCTGGGCGAGACCTACGGGATGCTGGCGGAGCACGCGGCCACGATCGAGCCCTTTGAGACGGTCTGCATGACGACCAGCGGAGCGAGCGTCGATGTCCTGATCGGGGTCGCCCTGCTGAATCCTGAGGCCCCAGTCGAGGATCAGCAGTTTGCCGCCTTTCTGGCCGATCTGACGCAGCAGAAGAAGAGCGAGGAGATGCTGCGTCGGACGGAGAAGCTCGCGGTGGCAGGCCGTCTTGCCGCATCGATCGCGCACGAGATCAACAACCCGCTGGAGGCGATCACAAACTGCCTCTATCTCCTTTCTAAAACCGAGTTGCCGGAGGAGTCGCGGACCTATCTTGACCTGGCCCAGAAGGAGCTTGATCGCGTCGCAAAGATTACGGTGCAGACGCTCCGCTTTTATCGCCGCTCGACGCGGCCTTCGAGGACCGACGTGCATGAGCTGATCGAGTCGGTGGTTGGACTGTTTGAGTCGCGGCTGACTGCATTGCAGATTCAGGTGGTCCGCCAGTTTGGCGCGAATCCGTTGCTGCTGGCGCATGACGGCGAGATCCGGCAGGTGATCGTGAACCTGATCGGCAACGCGATCGACGCGATGCCGTGCGGCGGCCGGATCCTGGTCAGAACGGCAGCCTCCCGAGACTGGAACACCGGGCGGCCAGGCATTCGGATCACCGTGGCGGACGAGGGCACGGGGATGGACGGGGAGACCGTGTCGCGAATCTTCGAGCCATTTTTCTCGACGAAAGGCATCACGGGTGCGGGTCTGGGCCTTTGGGTTTCGCACGAGATCATCGACAAGCACCAGGGTTCGATGCAGGTCCGCAGTCGTCTGAACACGGACGAGCGAAGTGGCGGAACCGTCTTTACCCTCTTCATTCCAGCTGAGATCGATTCTTCGCGGGCGATCGAGAATTAGCCGAATTCTGCTCCGCGCCATGGTGCAGAATGAAGGTATGAAGATCGGTTTTCTGTCCGGCGTGGTCCTCCTTGGTGCGGTGTTCGTCTCAACTTCTAACGGGGCGCTTTCTCAGTCGCCTGCGGGGAATAGTGTGTTTGTCAACAGCCTGATGCCTCAACCAGCGAGTCTGACGGCCGGCTCGGGACAGCTTGTGCTGACGCCTCAGTTTTCGATCAGCGCGGGGAAGTTCACTGATGCCCGACTTGATGCGGCAATCCGGAGCGCGCTTCAGCAGCTTCGGCACCAGACCGGGCTTGAGCTGAGTGCGGCGCCCGGAGCTACGGGCTCGCAGGCGACCCTGAGTGTAACGGTGACCGGTCCGGGGCAGGCGATCCAGTCCGTCGATGAGGACGAGGCGTACACGCTGACCGTGTCGGATGGCCACGCGCAGCTTGAAGCGGCGACCGTTGTCGGAGCCATGCGCGGCCTGCAGACCGTGCTCCAGCTGGTGCAGGCGAACGACGGAAAGTATGTGCTGCCAGCGGTTACGATCCAGGATTCGCCGCGCTTTCCGTGGCGTGGCCTGATGGTCGATTGCGCTCGGCACTTCGAGCCGATTCCTGCGATCAAGCGGATGATCGACGGCATGGCCGCCGTAAAGCTGAACGTCTTCCACTGGCACCTGATCGACGACCAGGGCTTCCGCATCGAGAGCAAGGCGTATCCGAAGCTGACGGCGATGGGCTCGGACGGCCTCTTCTACACCCAGCAGGAGGCGCAGGAGATCGTCGCCTATGCGCGTGCGCGCGGCATCCGCGTTGTGCCGGAGTTCGAGATGCCGGGCCACAGCACGGCGTGGCTGGTGGCTTATCCGGAGCTGGCGAGCGGACGTGCGCCGACCGGTATCCGCAGGGAATTTGGCGTCTCGGACTATGCGCTGGACCCGACCCGCGACGAGACCTACAAGTTTATCGACCGCTTCCTGGCGGAGATGGTCACCATCTTCCCGGACCCCTATCTGCATATTGGCGGCGACGAGACCGACTCGCCCGAGTGGAAGACCGACGCCCGCATTCAGGGCTTCATGAAGGCGCATGACCTGAAGGATCCGGACGCGCTGCAGGCTTACTTCAACCAGCGCGTGCTGAAGATCCTGACCAAGCTGCACCGGCACATGGTCGGTTGGGACGAGATCCTGAACCCGG
>CAZZZQ010000113.1:0-933 GCA_964658405.1 uncultured Sphingomonas sp. | reverse complement strand
CCGGCTCTGCCGAAGGACGTTGTTGTCCAGTCGTGGCGCGGGCAAGCCTCGCTCGACAAGGGCGCCAAGCAGGGCTACCAGGGGATTCTGTCGGCGGGCTACTACCTCGATGGGATGCAGCCGGCGGGCAAGATGTACCTGGTCGATCCTTCGCCCTCGAGCGCGGACCTGATGCCCGAGCAGCGCAAGCTGATTCTCGGCGGCGAGGTCGCGATGTGGGCTGAGCAGTTCAACGAGCGGACGATGGACTCGCGCATCTGGCCGCGCGCCGCTGCGATCGCTGAGCGCTTCTGGTCGCCGGAGAAGGTCGTCGATGTCGATGACATGTACCGCAGGCTCGATAAGGTCTCGGTTGAGCTCGAGTCGATCGGCCTGCGTCATCTCTCGCAGGAGGATATCGGCCTCCGTGAGCTTGCCGGGACTGAAGATATTGTGGCGCTCCGGAAGTTTGCAGCGGTGCTGGAGCCGGTCAGCTTTGGCGAGCGCTACCAGGAGCAGCACACGTCGCAGCTGACAGTTCTCGACCGCTTTGTCGATGCGGTGCGGCCTGACCCACCGTCGCGCCACGCGATCGACCTGCTGACGCGTGGGCTCTTGAAGACGCCGTCCGATGCGGCGGATCGCCAGGGGCTGGAACGCTGGTTCCACGAGATGAGTGAGTCGGCGCCGGCGGTCGAGGCGCAGATGGCTGGCTCGCCGCGGTTAGCGGATGTGGCGACGCGGGCGCATCAGCTTCCGATGCTTGCGAAGGTGGGGCTTGAGGCTGTGCAGTATGTCAGCACCGGCCAGAAGGCTCCGGCAGGCTGGAAGGCGAATGCGACAGCTCTGATCGAAGAGGCGAAAAAGCCTTCGGCGATCGTGCGGTTTACGTTTGTTGACTCGCTGACGGCGCTGGTCACGGCTGTGAAGGAGTAGCGCAGGTCGGAATACAAA
>CAZZZQ010000112.1:0-8855 GCA_964658405.1 uncultured Sphingomonas sp. | reverse complement strand
ATCCTGCCGGGCAATCTCTTGCCAGTCAGATTGGCGCGATGGTGGCGGAGCCGGCTGTTGTGCGGGCGCACTGGGGGGTCATGGTGACGGCGATGGACGGGACGCCGATCTACCAGTTGAATGCCGGGCAGTTCTTCCAGCCGGCGAGTAATGCGAAGTTGTTTACGACGACGGCGGCGGTGCACCTGCTGGGAAAGAACAGGCGTTTTACGACGGTGCTGGCTGGGCCGGCGGGGTACCGGAGCGAGCCGACGCTCGAGGGCGATCTGGTTCTGAAGGGGGCCGGGGATGCGAATCTTTCGGGCCGGGCGGTGCCCTATCTTGAGCCGTCCGAGAAGGGGCCGGGGCCGGCGCCCGTGGTTGATCCGCTGCGGTATCTCTCGGAGATGGCGGACCGTGCTGCCGGGACGGGTCTGAAGCATGTGACGGGGAATATCGTCGGCGACGACACGCTGTTTCCGAACGAGCCGTATCCGGCGGACTGGGCGGCGGACGATCTTGTTTGGGGGTACGGCGCTCCGATCTCGGCGCTGACGATCAACGACAACCAGCTGCGCCTGACGGTAACCCCGGGGGCGAGGGCGGGGGACCCGGCTACGGTTGTGGTGCATCCGGCAGAGCCGTACTACGAGGTGGCGGCGTCGGTCAGGACGAGTGCACCGAAGCAGGCGGGGGGCGTCGCGATCGACCGCGAGCCGGGGTCGAAGGTGCTGAAGGTGTCCGGGTCGATCGCCGTCGATGCGGGTGCGGATGCGGAGGAGGTGGCGATCCAGGAACCGGCGCTGTACGCGGCGATTGCGCTGAAGCACCTGCTGGAGGCGCGCGGGATTACGGTGGACGGGCAGGCGGTGGCGATGCACCGGGCGGCGGTTCCGTCGAGCAGCTTTTTGAAGGAGACGCGGGAGCCGTTGCCGTCGCTGCCGAAGGTAGCTTTGCCGGCGGGTGAATATCTACCGCTGTCGGGAGGATGTTCCGATGCGTGTCCGCTCGACATCAAGCACCTTTCGTCGACCCTGATTGACGATGTGGTGGTGACGAACAAGGTCAGCCAGAATCTCCATGCCGAGCTGCTTCTGCGCCAGCTTGGAGAGGCGTATGGGAGCGATGGCTCGGTTGCGCAGGGGGTGCGGGTGGTGCGGCAGTTCCTGCTGAATGCGGGGCTGGATAAGGATGACTTTGTTTTCTACGACGGCTCGGGGCTGAGCGGGCATGACCTGGTGACGCCGCGGGCGGTGGCGAAGGTGCTGCAGTTTGCGTCGACGCAGCCGTGGTTTCTGGACTGGCGGCGGAGCCTGCCGGTGGGCGGGGTGGATGGGTCGCTGACGGGGCGGTTTACCAGGGCTCCGCTGAAGGGGCATGTGTTTGCGAAGACTGGGACGCTGGGGGAGGCGCGCGCGCTTGGGGGGTATATAGAGTGTGCGAGCGGGCGGACGGTGATCGTCTCGATCCTGGTCGATAACCATGCGCCGGGGTCGAGTGCTGACCGCGAGGTGATGGACCGGATTGTGGGAGCGATTGCTGCGGCGAATTAGTGGAGGGCGGATTCGGGGATGACGAGCAAAGGGCGACCGCAGGCCCTTCGACTTCGTTCAGGATGACAAATTGAGAGGCAGGGCCAACGCCGGGGCTGACTGATCGTGGCGCTGCTCTAGAATCGTAGCTGTGAGCAAGCATTGGATCTGGATGGGATTGGGAGTGTTGGCGCTGGCGGGGTGCAAGTCGATTCCGCCGCCGACGCCGCTGGCACAGTTGGATCAGCCGCAGACGCATGGGCATGCGGTCTATCAGGCGCATTGCGCGGTCTGCCATGCGGACCGGACGAACGACCTGCTGCACGGGCCGGCGCTGCGGGGGATCTTCAAGAAGGAGTACCTGCCGAGCGGTGCGCCGGCGAATGACGATCGCGTGATGGCGACCATTCTGCACGGCAGAAACATGATGCCGCCGATGGGAAATACCATGGATCCGGGCGAGCGGGACGATCTGCTGGCGTACCTGCACACGCTGTAAAGGACAGGATTGAGGGCTGTAATGGACGGTACACAGATGAAGCCGGCGGATGGACCGAAGCGCGGCCAGATGCTCCCGGGGATCGCGGGAATCTGCATGTTCATGATCTTTATGACCATGATCAACGTCTACGCCGGGCTGAGCGGGGCGTACGGGGCCGGGGTGACGAAGTACGGAATCCTGACGCTGTGCACGCTGCTGGCGGTCGGGATCTTCGGGCTGTTGCGGCTGAAGAAGTGGGGCTGGTCGCTGGTGATCGCCGGCTGCCTGCTGCTGGCGTCGGGGGATTTCTTCTTCTTTACGAAGTCGCACCAGGGCTTCTTCCTGATCCGCGGGCTGTTTGTGCTGATCTTCTTCCTTTACCTCTCCCGGCAGGAGACGCGCGAGCGGCTGGTCTAGCGGAGCGGTCTTCGCACGCGGCGATTACAATAAAGGACGATGACGCCGCCAGCGGGTGCAGTCCTGAACTCGGAGCTGATCCAGATCGACCTTTCGCCGCGCAAGCCGGTCCGCAAGCCGGAGTGGCTGAAGGCGAAGGCGCCGATGGGCGAGACCTTCCACAATCTGAAGAAGATGGCTCGCGAGCTGAACCTGCACACGGTCTGCGAGAGCGCGCAGTGCCCGAATATCGGCGAGTGCTGGAATCAGAAGTCGGCCACCTTCATGATGCTCGGGAACCTGTGCACGCGGCGCTGTGGCTTCTGCGCGGTGCCGAAGGGCCGGCCGGAGCCGATCGATTTTGACGAGCCGCGACGTGTCGCCTACGCGGTCGGGCAGCTGGGTCTGGCACATGCGGTGATTACGAGCGTGAATCGCGACGACGACAATATGGGTGCGGCGCGGGCGTTTGTGAGCGTGATCGAGGAGATTCGGCTGCAGGCTCCGGGGTGCCGCGTTGAGGTGCTGACGCCGGACTTTCAGGGCGTCGAGGCGGCGCTGCGGCTGGTGGTTGCGGCCAGGCCGGAGATTCTGAACCACAATATCGAGACGGTTCCGCGGCTCTACCGCGTGGCGAAGTCGGGCGGACGGTATCCCCGGTCGCTGGAGTTTCTGGCGAAGGCGAAGGCTGTTGCGGCGGAGACGGGCGAGACGATCGTGACCAAGACCGGCATTATTGTCGGGATGGGCGAAGAGATGCATGAGCTGCTGGAGGTCTTCCGCGACCTCGCGGATCGGAAGGTCGATATCCTGACGATCGGGCAGTACCTGCGGCCGAGCCGGGACCACCTGGTGATGTCGCGGTACTACACGCCGGATGAGTTCGCGTTCCTGAAGCATGAGGCGCTGGGGATGGGCTTCCGGCATGTGGAGAGCGGACCGCTGGTGCGCAGCAGCTATCACGCGCAGGAGCAGGCTGAGAGTACCGGGCTGTCGTAGAGAAGGTGGTTCGCGATAAATCACCACTCATGCACTGCCTGGGATAAGGTAGACCTATGAATCCGACTCCTCAAAATAACGCTGACCTGCCTGCTTATAGCTGTCTGCAGGCCGCTCACTATGTTGGGGTTGGGTACGGAACGCTGAGACGTTGGACGGGTGTCGATGGTCTGATTCATACGCCTGAGCCGAACTCTCTTTCCTTCAATAATCTTGCCGAAGCTCACATTGTTAAAGCGATGCGGAAGGTCTCCGGTCTATCGCTTCAGGCCATCCGGCGTGCGTTGCGAGAGCTTGAAGAGCATCGGCAGACTGCGCATCCCCTTCTCGATGAGACCTTCGAGACTGATGGCGTTAACCTATGCATTCGAGACCAGGACGCGGTCATCAACCTGTCGCAGACGAGTCAGCGAGAGATTCGCGAGTTCGTTTCGCTCTATCTTCACAGGATTCAACGTGATGATGAGGGCAGGGTGGCGAAGCTGTATCCCTTCGTGATCGCCGCGCGCGAAAATGAGCCTCGGCATATTTCTATCAGCCCTAATGTGTCCTTCGGCAGGCCTGTTCTTGCGGGTACGGGGATCTCCACTTCAGTAATTGCCGGGAGATTCAATGCTCGGGACTCGATCCTGGACCTGGCCTCCGAGTATGAAGTTACGCCCGCAGCCCTTGAGGACGCCATTCGATGGGAGATGAACAAGGGCAAAGCAGCTTAAGACGCCTGGTTATTTTTCTCGACGAAAATCATTGCAGAAATCCTCACGTCATACGAGCTCTTGAGGAGCGAGGCATCGTTTGTGAGAAACATAGGGATCACTTCGCCCCCGGAACGGAAGACACGATCTGGATTCCCATCATTGGGGCGCGGAGCTGGTGTCTGCTTACCTCGGATGCCCGCATCCGATGGAACCTGATCGAAAAAGAAGCAATCAGGGTCAACAAGGTTCGGATGTTCTACTTTTCACGAAATGATCTGGCTGGCATTGAGATGGGAGTCGCACTCAGGCGTGCGCTTCCTGAGATTGAGCGACTCGCTTTGGCTCAGTCTCCGCCGTTTACAGCCTCGATCAACAAAGCCGGGGATGTCTCGCTCAGGGACACCTTTTAGTAGAGCTCGGTCGCTTCGCCGCGCTAAGCTGAAGCAGGGAGTGTCATGCCGCAGGTCTCAGAGGTTGCGCGGGTTGAAGCCGCGATCAAGAACAAGAGTGTGAAGGAACTGCAGTGGTCGCTCTGGTACTGCCGGATGCGGCAGACGGTGGCGAGTGCGCGGCCGACGGATGTGCGGTACTGGCGAGCGGTGGAGGAGCAGGTCCAGGGGATTCTGGAGCCGCCGGTCGAGACCGTTGTTTATCCGACGCGGAAGAAGCGGTCGAATCGGGGTCTGGGTTCGGGGCGTGAACTGGGCGAGGCGCCCTTGGCTGAGGACAAGCCTGTGGTTGAGGTTCAGCCGCTCGCCAAGGTTAAAGCGGTGGCCAACGTTAAGGCGGCAACGGCGATCAAGCCGCGTGCGAAGAAGCGCGTGAAGGCCGCAGAATAATGGCTCGCCTCGCACTGTGGCGGCCGTCTCTGTAAAATATCGATTGCAGCAGAGGGAGACAGCATGGCATCGGCAATGGCAGGCATCGAAGCACTGAAGGGCACGCACACGGAGTTGAAGTCGCGGATGGAGAAGTCGGTCGACGACTTCCGGGCGCACCTGCTTTCAGCGCGGACGGGGCGGGCGAATGTACACATGCTCGACCAGATCAAGGTGGACTACTACGGCACGGATACGCCGGTCGCGCAGATGGGGCAGATCAGCACGCCCGAGCCGACGCTGATCCTCGTGCAGCCCTATGACATGGGCATGGTCTCGGCCATCGAGAAGGCGATTCGGACCTCGAGCTCGGGCCTGAACCCGATGACGGATGGCAAGGTGATTCGCATCCCGGTTCCGCCGATGACGGAGGAGCGCCGCAAGGACGTGGTCAAGCAGCTGAACAAGGTGCTCGAGGATCACAAGACGGCGATCCGCAATATTCGCCGTGACGGCAATGAGCAGATAAAGAAGGCCGGCAAGGACAAGCTGATCTCGGCCGACGACGAGAAGCGCGCGAACGACGAGGTCCAGCAGCTGACGGACGCGGAGATCAAGCGGGTTGAAGAGCTGTTCAAGGCGAAGGAAAAAGAGCTGCTGACGGTCTGAGCGCTCGTTGTCGAAGGATTTGGGAGGGCGGTGGCGAGAATCTCGCTGCTGCCCTTTTCTGTTGTCCGCGACAAGCAGCGGTATCGGCTGGCTTCGGTAAATGCTTTGAATGCATGGGTTTGAATGAGGGCCGGCGTAACCCGCAGGCCGGTCTGTCTCGTCTCGTCATGGGTAGACGCAAGCTTTGTTCCTTCGGGGCAGGGCCTAGCCCACACTGGAGACTGCCCATGAACGCGCACGACCTGCTGCGATTCGTGATCGATCGCGATCACACGCCTGACGAAAAAGACTGGTGCGCACCGCTGGACAGGCGCGCCGCCCTTAGAGCGTTTGGCGCCGGACTTCTGGGAAGTGCGGTCGTCGGTTGCGGCTCAGGCCTCCACGGCCTGTCGAGCACCGCTTCCAGCAGTACGGCGACGACGGTGTCTCTTGGAGCATCGACGACTTCGACGACCGTCAACAGCTCAGTTACGCTGACGGCGATGGTTGCGTCCTCGGCTGCGACCGGATCGGTCACGTTCTACAGCGGAACGGCGGTGCTGGGCAGTGCGACGCTCAGCTCCGGCTCCGCTACGCTGGCGACCAGCTTCAGCACAGCACAGTCTGCTTCGATCACGGCTGTTTATTCGGGCGACAGCACCTATGCGGGCAGCACCTCGAGCTCAGTTACGCTGACGATCAAGGTGGTCAGCGGAACGACCTCGAGCACAACGTCGCTCAGCGTCTCGACGACGGCGACGACGGTCGGCGCATCCGTGACGCTGACGGCGGCGGTTACGCCCACGGCAGCGACGGGCAGCGTGACGTTTTATAACGGGACGACGTCGCTTGGCTCCGGCACGGTCAGTGCAGGGATTGCAACGCTTGTGACGAGCTTCAGCAGCGTGCAGACTGCGTCGCTTACCGCCGTCTACTCGGGCGACGGCACCTATGCCACCAGCACCTCGAGCGTGGTCTCGGTTGCTGTGACGGCCAGTAGCTCGTCGGCTTGCGGAAGCTCAACCAACGCGGTCACCGAGGGACCGTACTGGGTTGCGGATAGCGCCTCCGGGTACAACCGCTCGATCATCACATCGGACATCGGCGGCACGAATACCCAGTCCGGGGTGCCGTTTACGCTGGTGATCTACGTCTACGACCGCAGGAACAGCTGTGTCGCGATGCAGAACGTTCAGGTGGATATCTGGCACTGCAACGCCGCCGGGATCTACTCCGGGGTAAAGAGCTCGACGAACGGCAGGGGCACCGACTACACCAGCCAGAGCTGGCTGCGAGGCTACCAGCTCACCGATTCGACCGGGATGGTGAAGTTCGTCACGATCCTGCCGGGCTGGTATACGGGGCGGGCGACGCACATCCATATGCGCTTCCGGTCGACGTACGACTCCTCCTCGACCGGCAGCACGGATACGGCGCAGCTGTTCTTCGATCAGACCTTCATCGACAACCTGGACACGACGGTCTCGCCCTACTCGAGCGAGGGGAAGAACTCCGTCACGAATGCAGGGGATTCGATCTACGTCGGCGAAGGGGGCACGACGGTGCTCAGCCTCAGCGGATCGGCGTCGGCGGGCTACACGGCTGCGTTCAGCCTCTATCTTCCCCTGTCGTAGCCTTGGACGTCAGCCATGGTGACCCCGGAGCCGTTATACTTTCGGACCTATGACAAAGCGGGTCTGGATGGGTGCGGTTGTAGCGTGTGGGCTGCTGGCGATGCCGGTGTGGGGGCAGACGCTGCTGGTGGCGAACCAGGGCGACAACGATCTTGGGATCATCGACCCGGTCGTGGGGCGGCAGGTCGCTACGGTGGCGGAGGGGATTGCCGGGGTGCATGGGCATGAGCTTGCCGTCTCGCCTGATGGCCGGACGGTGTATATGCCGATCTATGGCAGCTCGGGTGTCGGCAAGCCGGGGATCAGCGGGCACGAGATGCTGCTCTTCGACCTGCCGTCGCGGAAGATCGTCGGCGATATCGATTTTGGCCACGAGGTGCGGCCGCATCTGCCGGTGCTCGACCCGGTGAGCGGCATGCTGTACGTGACGACGGAGCTGGATCGGTCGGTCACCATCATCGACCCGAAGACGCGGAAGATTGTGGGTGCGATCCCGACCGGGCAGGAGCAGTCGCACATGCTTGTGCTGTCGCATGACGGCCGGCGCGGCTATACGGCGAACGTCGGGCCGGGGACGGTCTCGGTGCTGGATATTGCGGGGCGGAAGACGCTGGCGATCATTCCGGTCGCGGCGAATGTGCAGCGCATTTCGATCTCGAACGATGACCGGCTGGTGTTTACGGCGGACCAGACGAAGCCGGAGATGGTGGTGATCGACACGGCGACGAAGACGGTGAAGGCGCGGATCATGCTGCCCGGGACGGCCTACGGATCGGCCTCGACGAAGGATGGGCGATGGCTGCTGGTGGCGATCCCGTCGACGAACCAGGTTGCAGTGGTCGATCTGGCGAGCCTGAAGGTGGTGCGGACGATCGATGTGCCGACCTCGCCGCAGGAGGTGCTGGTGCGGCCGGACGGGCGTGTAGCGTATGTGTCGTGCAACCTGGCGGGGAAGGTTGCGGCGATTGATCTTGAGGGCTGGCGCGTGGAGAAGGTAATCGACGCGGGCAAACTGGCGGATGGGCTGGCGTGGGCTAAGTAGCGCGGTATCGGCGCACGGCAGATCGTTTGATTCTGCCGGTGTCAGAAGTCGCACGAGGCACCACCGCTGCCCCAGGGTGCCCCTTTACCGGCGCTGATGCCGTTGGCTACTCGCCCACTTCAACGAACGCTTCGACGGTCGAGAGTTTCGTGATCGTTACGACGCTCGTGGCTGTGCTCGTGGTCGAGACCTGCTGGATCAGCCAGAAGAGGAAGCCGGTGGTGAGGCCGAAGAGGAGCCAGCCGTTGAGGGCTTCGATCGCTCCCAGCAACTTCCAGCGGCCTTCGAGGAAGAGATCCTGGTGCCCGTAGGTTGTCATTGCGCCGAGCGAGTAGAGCATTGCCTGCTTGAAGTCTGGCACGGCCCCCAGGGCTCCCAGGGCGATGTAGGCGACCGCCCAGACTGCGGACTCAAGCCCGTGCAGCAGGGTGGCGAGCAGCGTCGCCAGCCCGATGACGAAGGGGAAGGCGCCGCCCATGCGGAGACGCAGCGATCGCTTGCAGAGCTTGATCGACTGTTCGCTGATGAAGCCGAGTCCGATCGTGTGCATCATCACCGTCAACACGATGAGCGGGCAGCCCCAGATCCAGTCTGCTCTCCAGGCTGCATCGCCCGGCAGCCAATACAG
>CAZZZQ010000111.1:0-8879 GCA_964658405.1 uncultured Sphingomonas sp. | reverse complement strand
CGCAGACGGGATAGAAGCTCGCGAGCATGCGCTGGTGGATAGTGGCTGCCGCCTTGCCGTGGAGCTGCTGATAGATGATGCTTTCGACGAGCGCCTGGAAGGGAGACTGGGCGCTGGCGATGCGCAGGGTAAAGGGCCCGGCCCGGGCGATGAGGCGGCCAAGCCGAGGGTCCGCCTTGGCGAGGACGGCGCAGGCAGCGACGGCATTATAGCGGGGAGGACGGGGGCTGGCGTTCGCTGTGGGCATGGACCTCGTTTTCTCGCTTAACTATATATAGGCCTGCGATCTCGGACCAAACTGGTACGGATTCGAGGAACACGAATATCGCACAGAACTTTCTCACCACCATCCGGAATGGGAATTGCGATCACTTTGTCGATCCTGCGCAGGGAATGTGATGCTATGGCATTGATCCACGAGATGTTGTGCCTCACGGATCGCGGACTCCCGATAATCGAAGAGGTGAGCGGGAAATATATGGCGCACATCGCCGGGGAGCTTGGAAAGTTTTTCTGACTGCTATACTCTGAGTTTCTTAGGCAAAGAAGATCAGGGGCAGGAGTATCGATAGCTCCCCTGAACCGGCGACGGGCCGTATGCCGGGGACAACTTTAGAGCTTTCGGAGCACTGAAAGCACCTTCTCAACCTGAATAGGTAGAGCAGAGGAAGCAGGAACGCACTCATGGCGCAAGTTTTTGACCGCAGTTCGAACGCGCTGGCTCGCATGAGCCTTGTATTGACGGGATTGATCGTCATCGCGCTCGGCGTAGCCCTGGACCAGCTGCAGCGTTCGCCGTGGGTGACGCGGCAAGGCCAGCGGCCGGACCAGCCGATTCCGTTCAGCCATAAGCATCACGTTGAAGGGCTTGGCCTGCAGTGCCAGTACTGCCATACCTCGGTGGAGAAGTCGAGCTATGCCGGTATTCCGCCGACGAAGACCTGTATCAACTGCCACGCGCAGATCTGGACGAACGCCGAGCTGCTTGAGCCGGTTCGTCAGAGCTGGGCTACGGGCGCCTCGATCCAGTGGATCAAGGTTCATGACCTTCCGGACTACGTGTACTTCAATCACGAGATCCACGTGAACAAGGGCATCGGCTGCGCCAGCTGTCACGGCCGCGTCGACGAAATGCCGCTGATGTATCAGCAGAATACGCTGCAGATGGAGTGGTGCCTGAACTGCCATCGCAACCCGGCCGTGAACCTCCGTCCGACGAGCGAGATCTATAACATGGCATGGGCCGGCGCCTCGAGCGATCGTCCTGTGTGGTGCGCACCGACGGGCAAGAACGGGCCGACCGCTCAGACCGTCAATTGCGTCACCAAAGATCCGAACAACAGCAACCCTGAGGTTGCGATGCTGCAGGTCGCACCGGGTAGCAGCACTGGTGAGGCTGGACCGCACTCGGGTCCGGGCATGCAGTCGATCCCGACGAGTGGAGCGGGTCAGACGGTTGCAGACGGTTCGCCGAACGCCATCCTGCTGCCTGCGAGCTACCAGAAGTTCACCAGCCAGGTAGACCTCGGCAAGTACCTCACCGCGCAGTATCACATTCGCACCCCGAACGAGCTCTCCAGCTGCGAGGTGTGCCACCGATGAAGACGACAGCCGATCAGATGGCGCAGATGGGAAGCAACGACGCAATGGCACAGGAAAAGCAGCCCGTATCGGGCCCGGTCGTGGTCACGCAGATTGCGAAGGCCAAACTTACGCTTGCGCAGGTTCAGGGCAAGCTTGAGGGCAAGACTGGCCGCCGTTTCTGGAAGAATCTCGATGAGCTTTCGGATGATCCGCAGTTCCACGAGCTGATGTCCGAGGAGTTCCCCCGGCAGTCGACCGAGTGGGTCGATCCGGTCAGCCGCCGTGGCTTCATGAAGGTCATGGGCGCGTCGCTTGCGCTCGCCGGACTTGCAGGTTGCACCAAGCAGCCGGACGAGACGATCTATCCGTACATCAAGCAGCCTGAGGACCTCGTTCTCGGCAAGCCGATGTACTTTGCCACCGCATTTCCCTTCCCGACGGGCGCGATTCCGGTCCTCGTGAAGTCTGACTCCTTCCGTCCGATCAAGGTCGACGGAAACCCGGACCACCCGGCAGTCAAGGGTAAGTCCGACGTCTTTACGCAGGGCACGCTGCTCGATCTATACGATCCGGATCGCTCGCAGCATGTGCTGTATCGCGGGCAGAACGAGAGCTGGGGCAACTTCCAGCAGGCGTTCGCGACCGCAGCGACCAAGTCCGCCGGCGGCCAGGGCATCTACTTCCTGAGCGAGACGATCACGTCGCCGACGCTGGCATCGCAGTGGAAGCAGGTTCAGCAGAAGTATCCGCAGGCGAAGATGGTCCAGTGGGAGCCGGTCAACCAGGACTCCTCGCGTATCGCTTCGAAGGCTGCCTTCGGCTCCTACACGGACGCCCAGTACAAGCTTGAGGATGCAGACGTTATTCTCTCGCTCGATGCTGACTTCCTCGGCGGAATCGGCTTCCCCGGCTTCCTGCCGATGTCGGCTGCCTACGCGGAGCGCCATCGCTACGAAGAGGGCAAGGAGCCGAACCGGCTGTACGTCGTCGAGACGATGCCGACGGTTACCGGCTTCAAGGCTGAGCATCGCCTGGCGCTGAAGCCAAGCGAGATTCCGGCCTTCTCGGCGGCACTCGCCGGTGGATCCAGCTTCTCGAGCAGCAACCCCGAGGCGCAGAAGTTCCTCGCAACTGTTCTGGCTGACCTGAAGAAGAGTGCCGGACGCGCGGTTGTGATCCCGGGCGAGCAGGCTACGCCGGCGGTCCACGCGGCGGCTTATGCGTTGAACGCGGCCATCGGTGCTGTTGGCAAGACGGTCGTCTATACAGAGACGGTCAACCCGATGCCGTCCGAGCAGGTTGCCGATCTGAAGGCGCTCGTCGCCGACATCAACTCCGGCAAGGTCCAGTGGTTGGTGATGCTGGGCGTGAACCCGCTCTACTCCGCTCCGGCCGACCTGAACTTCCTCGAGGCCTTCAACAAGGTTCCGAACACGGTTCACCTTGGCTCGCATGTGGATGAGACCGGTTCGCTTTCGACCTGGCACATCAACAAGATCCACTACCTCGAGAGCTGGTCGGATGCGCGTGCGTACGACGGCACGATCTCGATCATCCAGCCGATGATCGCTCCGCTCTATAACGGTCTGAGCTCGCATGATGTTCTGCAGTCACTGCTCGACAACCCCCAGGCCTCTGCGTTTGACGTGGTTCAGGCGAATGCGAAGACCTACCTGAAGGGTGACGTCGGAGCCGCATGGCGCAAGGCGCTGCACGATGGATGGGTTGAGGGCACGGCGTTTACGGCCAAGTCCGGCTCCCCGTCGAACGCAGCGGTCGCGGCGCCGGTGCAGGCTGCTGGCGATGCGGATTCGCTCGAGATCCTCTTCCGCCCGGATCCTTCGCTGTATGATGGCCGCTTCTCGAACGTTGGCTGGCTCCAGGAGCTTCCGAAGCAGGTCACCAGCATGAGCTGGGACAATGCTGCGCTGATGAGCATGGACACGCTGGGCAAGCTGAAGATAGACGAGAATCAGCCCATCGAGATCTCGCTCAACGGCCGCACGGTGATTGCTCCGGTCCTCATGGTTCCGGGTCATCCGGATGGCGTCGTCACGGTCCACCTTGGACTTGGACGCCGGATCGAAGCGGGTCGCGTTGGCGCCGGTGTCGGCTTCAACGCCTACCTTCTGCGGACGTCTGATCAGCCGCTGTCTTCCTTCGGCGCGAAGCTGAAGAAGATGCCGGGCACGTACGACCTTTGCGTGACCAAGGTTCACTCGATCGAGCATCGCGGATCCTTCGCGCAGCACGATCTGGCGGTCAAGCTTTCGGATAAGGAAGGCGCCTATTCACTCCCGGGCCATGAGGCCATGGAGCGCGCGATCATCCGCTATGCGACGCTCGACGAGGCTCGCAAGAACCCCGACTACGCGCACGAGGGAGCCTCCGGTTCGCTCGTGAACAAGGTCGGCTACGGCGTGCAGGGTGAGACGCCGAAGCACGAGGACAGCTTCTTCCCGGATGCGTGGCGCTACGATCGCAAGGATCCGACGGGCGTGATCCAGAACGCCTGGGGCATGTCGATCGACCTAAACAGCTGCATTGGCTGCAACGCCTGCATCGTCAGCTGCTATGCCGAGAACAACATCCCTGTGGTTGGCCGCGAGCAGGTCAAGGTCGGCCGCAACATGCAGTGGCTGCGTATCGATACCTACTTCGAGGGTGACCTGAACACGCCGCGGGCGCACTTCCAGCCCATGGCCTGCCAGCACTGCGAGAACGCCGGTTGCGAGCAGGTCTGCCCGGTCGGTGCGACGGTCCACACGCCTGAAGGGATCAACACGATGGTCTATAACCGTTGCGTTGGAACCCGTTACTGCTCGAACAACTGCCCGTATAAGGTTCGTCGCTTCAACTTCCTGCTGTACTCGGACTACGACACGGAGAGCCTGAAGTTCATGCGCAACCCTGATGTCACGGTTCGCTCGCGCGGCGTCATGGAGAAGTGCAGCTACTGCGTGCAGCGGATCGAAGCCGCGAAGATCGAAGCCGACAAGGAAGACCGTGCGGTTCGTGACGGCGAGATCGTCACGGCATGCCAGCAGGCCTGCCCGACGGACGCGATTATCTTCGGCAATATCAATGACCCGGCAAGCCGCGTTGCGAAGCGGAAGGCCGAGGAGCGCAACTACCCCGTGCTGGCCGACTTGAACTTCCGTCCCCGCACCACATACACGGCTGGTGTGATCAACCCGAATCCGGAGCTTGCATAAGATGGCGACCAAAGGCCCAATCTACGATCCACGGGACCCGGTTGTAGACCCGATGATTGACCCGCGTACCGGTGAGTACGCGGTCATCGCACCGGGCCACAACTTCAAGTCGGTAACGCAGAAGATCGCCGGCATCGTCCTGACGTCAAACACTCCACTCGGCTGGTTTATGGGCCTGGTGGTGGGTGCAGGTGTCGCGACCGGTGTGGTGATCGGCATCACCTGGCTCTTCCTGAAGGGCGTCGGCATCTGGGGCGTCACGATTCCGGGCGCCTGGGGCTTCGCCATCATCAACTTCGTCTGGTGGATCGGTATCGGCCACGCCGGCACGCTGATCTCGGCGATTCTGCTGCTGTTCAAGCAGACCTGGCGAAACTCGATCAATCGATTTGCCGAGGCCATGACGATCTTTGCCGTGGTCTGCGCGGGAACCTTTCCGCTGATCCACGTCGGACGGCCATGGCTTGCGTACTGGCTCTTCCCGTATCCGAACACGATGAACGTCTGGCCGCAGTTCCGCAGCCCGCTGGCCTGGGACGTCTTCGCGGTCTCGACCTACGCGACCATCTCGATCGTGTTCTGGTACATCGGTATGATTCCGGACTTCGGCACTATGCGCGACCGGGCAACGCTGCCCTTCGCCAAGTGGGCCTACGGTCTGCTGTCGCTCGGCTGGCGCGGATCGACTCGCCACTGGATCCGGTATGAGACGGCGTCGCTCCTGCTGGCAGGACTTTCGACTCCGCTTGTACTCTCGGTCCACACGGTCATCAGCTTCGACTTCGCGGTTGCGGCGCTGGCTGGATGGCACACGACGATCTTCCCGCCGTACTTTGTGGCTGGAGCCGTGTACTCGGGATTTGCCATGGTGATTACGCTGGCGATTCCGATCCGCAAGTTCTATCACCTTGAAGATCTCGTGACGCTGCGCCACCTCGACAACATGGCGAAGGTCATGCTGGCGACGGGCTCGATTGTTGCCTACGGCTACGGCATGGAGGTCTTCATGGCGTGGTACTCGGCCAGCCACTGGGAGTTCTTCATGATGTGGAACCGTATGTTCGGGCCGATGGGCTGGGGCTACTGGATCCTGATCCTGACGAACATCGCCATTCCGCTGACGACGCTATGGTCGCGCAAGCTGCGCGTCAATGTGACGTACCTCTTTATTCTTTCGTTCATTATCAACACCGGAATGTGGTTTGAGCGCTTCGTCATCGTCGTCACCAGCCTGTACCGCGACTACCTCCCCTCAAGCTGGGGTACGTACCGCGCGACCAAGTGGGACTACATGATCTATGTCGGAACGATGGGCCTGTTTGCCTGCCTCTTCCTGCTGTTTGTCCGCTTACTGCCCATGATTCCCATGTCCGAGATCCGCATGATGCTGCCCCAGACGAAGGTTCGCCCGGGCGGTTCGGATTCAGAGACTGTGATTGAGGAGACTGTCTAATGCCACCGCGCGAAGGAATCTACGGTCTCATCGCGGAGTTCAATACTCCCTCGGAGCTGGTCCACGCGACGCAGCAGGCTCGTGCCGCAGGCTATCGCCGCATGGAGTGCTATACGCCGTACCCGGTCGAAGAGGCAGCGGAGGCGCTGCACTTCCACAAGAATCGCGTCCCGCTACTCTGCCTGCTGGGCGGCCTGATGGGTGTCACGACGGCTTACCTGATGCAGACGTGGATCAACGTCTGGGCGTATCCGCTGAATATTGCAGGTCGTCCGCTGTTCTCGTGGCCGGCGTTTATCATTCCGGCGTACGAGTGGACGATTCTGTTTGCCGGTCTTTCGGCTGGCTTCGGAATGATCGGTCTCAATGGTCTTCCGCAGCTGTACCACCCGGTCTTCAACGCTCCGAACTTCCGGAACGGCGCGACAACCGATAAATTCTTTCTTTGTCTCGAGGCGACGGACCCCAAGTTCTCGCTGACGGAGACCAGGTCCTTTCTCGAGCAGTTCCCCGCGATCTCCGTGGTGGAGGTGGATCATTAATACGCTACGAACAGAGACGCCCGACACGAGGAACCTCGTCCGCGCACTGAGTGCAGCGGCATCGGTTGCAGTCCTCTTCACCGCAGGGTGCCGTCAGGATATGCATAACCAACCGAAGTTCATCCCCCAGCGGGGAACGTCCTTCTACGCGGATGGGCGTTCGGCTCGCCCGCAGGTTGAGAACACGGTCGGCCGCAGCCAACTCCATCAGGACACCTACTTCTATACCGGCCTCACTGGCGGCAAAGAGGGCGACGGCATGCCCTTCCCGGTCACGATGGCGGTCCTCGAGCGCGGGCAGGAGCGGTACAACATCTACTGCACGCCCTGCCACTCGCGGGTCGGTAATGGTGCAGGCATGATCGTGCAGCGCGGCTACGCGCAGGCTGGAAACTTCCACACGGCACGGCTAGAGGCCGCTCCGCTTGGCCACTTCTTCAACGTGATCAGCAATGGTTACGGTGCGATGCCGGACTACTCGGCACAGGTGACGCCTGAGGATCGATGGGCGATTGTGGCCTACATCAAGGCGCTGCAGCTGAGCCAGAATGCGACCGCGGCGAATGTTCCCGCAGGCTCGCATGTCGAGCCGCTTTCGACCTACGCCGAGCAGGAGGGTCTGCCCGCCAGCTTCGCCAACGAGTGGACTGTACCGCCGACTGCTGTGACCGGAACTCCGAACGACCAGCCATTTGTTCTCCCTGGCGTCGGCTCCGCAACTCCGGGCATGGACGCAGGCAAGACGCTGACACCGGTCGCGACGGGCGCAAGCCCCTCCGCAACCAAGCAACCCGAAGCACCCAGGCAGTAACACCGGAAGCTTCCGGACAAAGGCTTGAAACGCATGTCATCTGGACACGAACAACACGGGGTAGCTGGCTCCCACCATCTGGTAGGCCACCATGGGCCGAACGTGCTGCCGACTACGCTCGATTCGCCTGAGATGGTCGGGGCATGGCGGACGAAGGCGCTCGCCGTCGGCGGACTCTTCACGCTCCTCTCGCTGGTCTTCTTCCTCACGCCTGGCGGCGGAGAGCACATTCTGCGGGCGTACCTGCTCGCCTTCATGATCTGCTTCGGCTTTGCCGGCGGCGGTCTCGTGATGCTGATGCTGCAGTATGTCTCGGGCGGTAAGTGGGGCCTGCTGCTGCGCCGTCCGCTCGAGGCGATGAGCCGCACGCTGCCCCTGATTGCGCTGATGTTTCTCCCGATCGGCCTGCTGGCGAAGCATCTGTATCTCTGGGCACGCTACCCTACGGCGTCCACCGCGGCCCAGGCGTATGCGGACCACCTGATCACGAAGGAAGAGCAGCTGACCATGAATGCCAAGCGGGCGATGCTCAGCCCCTCGGCGATGTGGATCCAGGCGCTGATCGTCTTCGGCGTTCTGCTCCTGTTCATGTACCTGCTGAACAAGTGGTCGCTCCAGCGTGATGCCGATCCGGCCCGCGGCACGGAGCGCAGCTTCGATCGCTGGCGCGTCAAGTTTGAGAATCTCAGCGGTATCGGCATCCTGATCTACGTGATCCTGATGACGGACGGCGCGATCGTCTGGATCAAGTCGCTCGACGTGACCTGGTATTCGTCGATCTGGGGTCTCCAGTTTCTCGTTGGACAGGGTTATGCGGTGCTGGCGCTTGGCATCCTGACGGTCGTCCTGCTGTCGAAGGTTGAGCCGATGCGGACCATGCTTCGGACGACCGAGCAGCACGACCTGGGCAAGTTCGCCTTCGCCTTCGTCATGCTGAACATCTACCTGACGTTTGCGGAGTTCCTGATCATCTGGTCGGGCAACGTCCCGGACGAGATTCCGTGGTACCTGAACCGCATTCATGGCGGATGGTGGACGATCTGTACGGCTGACTTTATCTGCCACTGGCTGATTCCCTTCTGCCTCTTGCTTTCTCGAGAGCTGAAGCGGGACAAGCGCCGGATGGTCTGGCTGACCTCGTTCATGATCTTCGCGCGCTGCCTGGATATGTTCTGGCTGATTGAGCCGAACTTCCGCAATGCGGCCGGCAATCTGCATCTGAGCGGCAACATCAGCATTCTTGCCTACATTACTGTTCCGATCGCCGTGCTTTC
>CAZZZQ010000110.1:0-8887 GCA_964658405.1 uncultured Sphingomonas sp. | reverse complement strand
CGTGCGATCGCAGTCACATCGTGGTGGCCTGCGCGCGCGAACTGGAACGCACACGTGCTTCCAATCCCACCCATGCCGAGGATTGCGATCCTTAAAGGTTGCGAAGAAGAGGGATATGCCGTCTCGCTCATAGGTCTATGATCAAAGACAAATTTGCTTCTTTCAATGATGCATCGATCTCGATTGATGCTCTGGAGTCCAGGTCTTGCTTGACGCTCTACTCTCCGCGGAACGCGACCCCCTCTCGACGGCGTTGACCACCATGAAGCTGAGGGCCTACCGCAATGTTGGGCTTGACGCAGGCGGGAGCTGGGCCATCGACTTTCCTCCCTATGAAGGGTTCACGTTGAATGTCGTGCAAAAAGGCGAGTGCTGGCTCCACGTTGCCGATAGTCGCGACACGATTCGCATGAGAGCCGGCGACTGCTTTCTGCTGACCGGAGGCAGGAAGTTTACGCTGGCAACGAACCTGCAGCTCAAGAGGAGATTTCGTGCTGAGCGGATCTACAGGGACGCTCAGGGAGGCTTGGCTACATGCAATGGAGGCGGAGATTTCTTCACCGCCGGGCCGATCTTTCGCTTCGAAGGCCATCTGCCGTCCATCCTCTTTCGTCGTCTGCCGCCGGTCATTCATCTCGACGGCGGCTCCGACCAGGCCGCTGTGTTGCGCTGCAGCCTTGATCGCTTCAACGCCGAGATGCGCGGCACGGGCGTGGGACGTTCGCTCATGCTGACCCACCTTGCACCCATCATGCTCTTGCAGGTTCTAAGGCTTTATCTGGCGTCGTCCCCAAAGGATGAGAACTGGCTGGCAGCGCTTTCCAATCCATCGCTGTCGAAGGTAGTCGATGCCATACAGACAGACTACGCAAGCGAGTGTTCGCTCAGGCGTTTCGCAAAACTGGCCAACATGTCGCGCTCAGGGCTTGCGCTCGCGTTCAGGAAAAAGGTGGGCGTCGCGCCGATGGTGTACCTGATGAACTGGCGCATGCAGATCGCTTGTGAGCTCCTGCGTTCCAGTGACCAGTCTGTATCGAGCATCGCGACTGCAGTCGGTTATGGCTCCGAGAGTGCGTTCAGCACTGCCTTCTCTAAACTGATGCGCTGCAGACCCGGTGCCTACCGTAAAGCCACAGAAGCTGGAGACAAGCGTTCCTCTGCCTAGGTCAGCTTCCCTTTGTAACCTTCGAAAGATATGCGGCATCCTCCTGAGTCGACTCGTGGAAGCGACACCCCTTCGGCATTCTCATACGATCGAGAACAGGCCGAAGCACACACTGAGTGTCGATTGCTCCTGATCAACGCGTTGCCATGAAGAATTGCATCGCGATAGCCCGTGACGAAATTACATCAAATCAGTCGTGATCCTCAACAAAGGAAGTAACACCCATGCCAAGGTCTGTATGGCATGGGTGTTGATCTCCGCAAATTACTTGTTTTAGTTCTTGATCGTGTGTGTGGGACCGTCCAGAAGCGTAATAGTAATGTTCACAGACTCGGCGTATGAGCAAGCAAGATCGTCCAAGAAGGCCAGTGCAACCTTTTCACCCAGCTTGATCGATTCATCACTGTCACTCCGCCAGTGGATACCGCCGTGGAGACCGTGTCCGAAAGTGATATTGTGTGCAAGCTTGTGAAGCTCACCATTGAGGGTAAGCTGACCAGGATCACCTACGGACGCGCTCGGATGGTACGGGACTAACGATGTACCATCCGCCGTTGGCAGTTGCGGATAACTAAAAACGTATTGTCCATTGAAGAAGAATTTAAGGATCGTGATGCACGCCCCTCCAACTGCTCCGTGCCCTGTGGGATAAGCTGGATGTGCGGGAGACCCCTCAGGGAAAGTCTGCGAAAGCAAGTACGTACCGTAAATTTTGAAGCTGGCTTCCAAGGCTTGAGAATTGAAAACCTCTGGTGTGGGTGAAGCCGCAAAGGTATCGATGCTTTCCTTAATGATGTGGACCATGCCAGCTCCTGACTCTGGACGATGGCGACGATGGACAACCCACTTTTGATACCAACAGGCGTTCAGCGCAGCCTTCGCTACCTGGGCAAGAACCGCGGCAATGTCCGGACCACCAAACGTCCCAAAGCCATTCTGCTTCATCGCGTCTGCGTAGGCATTTTGTGGGTTGGCGGGAACACCCAACGACCCGAGAACGAGGTATGCAATGAAGTATGCCTCGTACAGTTCGTCGACATGAGTGTAAGCTGCCAGCCCGCGGCCATTATGCAAATACTGCGGATTGGAGACCTTCACATTCGGGCCATACTGCTTACCCTGCTGAACATCGAACCAGCTCTTGAGGCTCGTCATGTAATCGATGCCGGGGGCATAGGTGACATATTGCTGGCTGATAGGCTGCGCGCCCATGCTCGTCGGTGTTATGAGTAGCTGCGATACGTATGGCCCAATATTTTCACCAGAAAAATTGCCACGGAAGAGTTGCGCCGGTGTCAAAGGTACAGCTGGTTTAGGGCCGGTGTATGAGGGCAGCGCGTAGAGAATATTAAGTTCCGCCACGGCATCCCCTGCCGTCGAGCTAGTAGCGTAGTCGCTGAATGCAGTATCTCGAAGCAGAGAGCACCAGTAAAGTTCGACGAGCTCAGTGGCATACCAAACACTTGTCAGCTTTGGCGCTGGCGGAACTTCGAATTGCTGGTTGGCAGCACCAACAAGTTGATAGGCGAAAGCAGCCATTGGGCCGTTGAGAGGTCGACAACCGCCTACAGGCACGAGCTCAAAGTCATTGAAGACGCCGGTCGAGAGGGCGTGGTCAAAGGCACTATAAGCCGCAAGGTTCACTTTACCCGGCTTGTCTTGTAAGATGCATTTTCTATAGCTGGCAGACTTATCGGAGAGCCCCTCATCACCATTATTTGAGTCAGGAGCAGGTTCTTTCTGTGCCTCTGTATAAGCCGTGTTATACCGGCGGGTGAACGTTTTCAGAATTTCGGTGTCCGCTGTGGGTGGAACGTAGGTTTGGGGAACGGTTTTGCTGCAAATCATAGACATGCGTGGGCTCTCTCTTCTAACTCAGAATGGGTGGAAGCAGGCCGCGATCCCAGTTCGCTCCAAGCACCAGGCAGTCTCGAAATGAACGAGGTGGTGATAGTAAGCCGTCAGAGACTGCACAGCAACAATAATTTTGAATACAACTCTGAAGGGCGCACCCATCAGGGGCGATCGATTATGAGGTCACGCCCGTCCGGATCGGGCTACCCATCCTGACGGCGATAGCCGCTGAGCACCAAGTTGATTGAAGTGGCAAAACAGGCCAACGGGTAATTACGTGGTCAGCGGTCCGCAGTGTTCGTAATCCCAATCAACGGGTTGCCATGAAGGATCGTTACGGAAGAGAAGCCGACCTATCGGGATTGTTTCTCAGCGCAGTTGCGTCTGGATGGGCTCGCACCATCGGCTGTTGTTGAAACGGCACGCCGATCTTCCGGAGAAGGCTATCGGGTCAGGGGGCGAGCGCTTCTGCGTGCCCAAGCTTCAGGTCTCCCTTGCGCGGACCGTCCTCAATGATCCAGCCCGGCTTCAGGGTAAGGGTGAAACCCTGACCCTGGAGTGTGGCCCGGTCGAAGCCTTTGAGGGCTACAGTGGCGACTTTAGGTTGCTTCCGAAGAAGAGCGCCGCCGCTCTCGACGTGCAGGGTTCCCCAGACATCCTCGAGAGTAAGCGTCGGATAGACCGTGCCGAGATCCTCAAGCGGCACCAGCGACTGCGGTTTGAACTGCATGTTGGCGTCAACGAGTGGCAGCACGAGAACAGGGCCATCGACGAGCTCGGCCTGGAACGTCGCGAGTTGAACCCGTTTGGTTCGCTCGTACGCGACCTCATGGGCAGAGAGGCTGTGATCCGGATCATAAACCAACTCTCTCGCACGCACCTGTGCGAAGTCCGGGGCCGGAAGCCGAAGCGCCGCGCCGAGGCGCTGGTCGAAACGATCCCCTCCCGGATTTGTGGCGAACTGGTGCAGCCAGCCAGGTTCGGCCTGGTCGAGCAGCAGGCCATACGCGGGCCCGGTCGCGTAGGCGAACGTCCTGACAAAGCTCGGGGCCTGCACAAAGGCTGAGAGATCGCGGAGGGCGTAGCGGGTCCGCTCTGCCGGCGTGGGCAAACCAAGCTTCACGCCTGTGTACTCGGCGATACCTTCATTGGCTTCGAGCGCAGCTTCGTTCGCAGCAGAGGCTGGAAAAAGTCGATAGCGCTCACGGCGGAACAGGAGGGCATCCTGGATCGCGGTGCGACGGTCGCCGGGGCTGCGAGCCTCGAGAGCAGCAGCGAGTGCTCGCCACTCGAGTTGAAGCAGGTAACGGCCGTCCATGGTGTCGAGTTGCGCGTTGTCTCCGTCGCGCTTCGGGATGTGAAGGTCGTCCTCCTGAATCCTGTGAAAAAGCTCATGGGCCAGCGTGACGTGGCGCAGGTCCGCATCCTCGCGCATGGGCCACGGCCAGAGGAGTTCGCACCAGCGAGTCCCGGACCAGATCATGGTGGTATCAGAGATCGGTTCGGATGAGGGCAGGGTGCCGACGAAGACGGAACCGAGGGGCTTAAGAACGCCGTTCGCGTCGGCCTGGTTGGCAACGATCGCCCGGTCATCGGGGTCGACCAGAAGCATGGGGCCGCAGAGGGTATGACCCCACAGTGCACCCCCGTCCCTGGTGCAGATGGTATTTGCCTGCTGGAAAATGGACAGGGCCTGCGCGGGATCGATGGTCGCTGCGGCCCGGAGTGGTGTGATGGCCGCCAGAGCCAGGCAAACCAGGCTGGCCGGCAACGTCTGAAGAAAGGTGGTGAACCCTGCTTTCATAGGTGAGAGAGTAACAAAAATTCGGTTCCTCAAGGATCTGTCGAGCAGACCTCGCAGCCCACGACCCGCGTTTCGGCATTCTCTCAAGCTGAACTGTGATCCTTCATGACAAACGCGCCTGCCATGAAGGATCGTTACTGACGAGAAGCCGACATATCGGTACTCATGTGGATTAGTCAGCGCATTGGCGAATTCGCACCAACCGAGGATCGTCCCTAACGAGAAGCAATTTGCTAAGAACTGACCCGCACCAGCTCAGCAGTACAAGGATCAGGTTGCGTGAACAGCGGCCTCCAACAAGTAGAGCTCTCTTCCGCCCGTCACGAAAGCTGGCTAATGAGATTGAGGACCATGGTCGCCTGTCGCTTCCGCACCGCGTTGAGCAATCTTTCTGAATGTCTCGCGCAGTTCTTCGGGGCTGCGCACGACGATGCGTCGGTTTAGTGTGAGCAGCATGGCAGCAAACATCTCAAGATTGTCTCGGCCGCATCGTATGCGCACGCCATCTTCTTCCGGCTGCAGGCTCACGCGCCACAGCGCAAAACTCTGTCGAGCTTCCTCAACCGAGATCGCCACCCAAACGTCGACTTGATAGCGAGACTGTATGAAGGGCATGTTTTCGGCCATGTAGCTTCGCGCGTCGAAGCCTTGTGGACGCACAAACGTCTTGCTTCCGGCGCGGAGCTCGGCAACGCGGTCAAGGCGGAATGTTCTGATGGCTTTTCGCATGAGGCAGCGGCCGATAAGATACCAGCGATCGTCGATATGCAATACAGCATATGGCTCCACGTCGCGCTGCGAGGTCTCTTTGGCATGCGATTCGTAGCTGAAGCGGATGCGCTTGCCGGCACGGATAGCCGTGGCTGCAGTGATCAGACAGGATACCGATGTGGGGACCGTCCACATGCTCGGCTCAAGCGCGACTGTATCTTCAACGACCCGTACGCTTTCGCGCAGCGTCTCGGGAAGCACACGTTCAAGCTTGGCCAGCGCACCCTGCGTAGCAGGCGCGAACGCTTCCAGGCCGATCTGGCGCAATGCGCGCAGACCAAGCGCCAGCGCGAAAGCCTCTTCATTGGTAAGCAGCAGCGGAGGTAACCGGAAGCCCGGCCGCAAACGATACGCTCCACCCAATCCTGGTGTCGAGTCAATGGGAATGCTGAGGTCCCTGAGCCGAACGATATAGCGCTGCACGGTGCGCAGATCTACCTCAAGTCTCCCTGCCAGCTCCGCCCCAGAGACGCTCTCCCGCCCTTGAAGAATCTCAAGAACTGTGAGGACACGCATGACAGGATCTTGCATAGGAGAAGTATTACTCGAATCTACGACATATACTGTCGGCAATTGCTAGTAATTTGGTCTTCGTGCCCATCCAGGGCTTGAGGTGCATTATGGCTAACGAATCGAAACCAACCGTCCTTACACCCGCTGAGTTGCTGACCCATTGGCAAGGGCATCGGGCACTCACACGCAAAGTGCTCGAGGCTTTTCCTGACGACAAGCTGTTCAGCTACAGTGTCGGCGGCATGCGTACCTTCGGCGAGCTCGGCAACGAGTTTCTCGGCATGGCACTGCCCACCGTGCGTGGCATCACAACCGGCGAATGGGAGAAGTTCGAGTTTGCCAAGCCGACAACCAAGCAGGAACTACTGACCGAGTGGGATAAGCAAACCGCCGCGCTCAACTCCGAGTTCCCGAGCATCCCGGCAGAGCGCTTCAGTGAGAGCATGAAGGCTTTCGGCCAGTGGGAGATGCTGGGCTTCCAACTCCTGCTCTATGTCATCGAGAACGAAGTGCACCATCGCGGACAAGGGTACGTCTACCTGCGTTCTCTCGGAATCGAACCGCCGGCTTTCTACGACCGTGAGATGTAGTGCCGCTCAAACGCGTGCCGGGAACATCAATCCCGGCACGCGACCTGGGCTTTGGAAGCTCAGCTCGTGGCGTAAGTCGCTTGTGGCCAGGTGCCGGCTGGCAACATCTCTATGGTGCTTCGCCTCATTACAACCTGGGCGAATCTTCCTATTCGACTCCGCTGAATGTGCCAACCCGGATCCGGCAACCGGGGGTTGTTTGCAGATGTTCGATGTAGGCTCGGCACCTGTGGTGGAATCTTCCATCGCGCCTCAACTGACGCCTGCAGGCCAACGCACTCATCAACGTGGCCCGCGCCACTCATGCATGATCGGTCCTGTTAGACGCGCTTGCCATGAAGGATCGCTACTGACGAGAAGCCGACTTCTCGTTACCTATCCGGCGTCGCTGAGCGCAAAGGCGATTTGACGTCAATCGAGATCGATCACCGACGAGTAACGCGTCTATGAGAACACCCCTTGTGTCAGTCCGTCAGACAACGAATCAGTGTCCTTCGTGTGAGTTGGGCTGTGATATGAAAGGTTCAAGAAGCGATTTCAACTCCGTCGGTCTGCGTCCAAGTACCCGCTCCAGAGTCGGATCGACAACATTGAACTCTCCATCACGAATGGCATGAAACATTGAGACAAGCATGTTAACCATCGGTTCTGGATACCCGTGTCTACGAGCATTCTGCCGATACTCCTCGTCCGATATCACTTCGTGCACAATTTTGCGACCGAGGATCTCTGAAGCAAGCTCCGCCACGTCGGCAAACGTATAGGTCTTGGCGGCGGTGAGTGGAGGGGTGATGCCATCGAGCAGGCTTGTGTTGGTAAGAGCCGCGACCGCTGCCTCAGCCAAATCGTCTCGGAATGTCCAAGAAACCGGACCGTCCGTAGGAAGCGTCAGTTTCCCCGCCTCTCGTATGCCGCCCAGCTGGTACAGCGAGGATTGCGCATAAAAGCCGTTGCGCAGTGAAACGAATGCGATGCCCGAGGCCTTGAGAAGCTCCTCTGTCGCTGCGTGGTCGCGCGCAAAGGACACTTTGGAAGAAGGGTTTGCGGCTTGGTGGCTCGTATAAAGAATGCGTTTGACGCCCGCATTTCTTGCAGCCCGGATCGCGTTGCCATGCTGGCGAATAGCCTCCTCGCCCAGCACGTTGACGGAGACGAGAAGGACCTGCTCCGCGCCGTCGAACGCTCCGGCGAGTGAAGACGGGTCGGCGAAATCGCCTTGGCTCACCCGTACACCCCTGGCTGCAAGGTCGGACGCTTTTGCCAGTTCTCGAACGCTCACACCCACCTGGGATGCGGAGATACTATTCAGCAGCCCCTCCACGACCTTACGCCCGTACTGGCCCGTTGCTCCTGTGACGACAATCATGATCCCTCCACTTGAAGCATATTATCACCGAAAACAGAAAAATGTTTTCACTGATAATAAACGCGCTAGAATGAGATATGGCGAAATTGACCGGCAACGATGCACATCGAGACCGAATCCTGAAGGCTGCGCTCGATCTATTAACAAAGCAGGGACGCGATGCGGTGACCACCCGTAGCGTGGCCGAAGCCGCAAAGGTGCAACCGCCCGTCCTATATCGCATCTTCGGCGACAAGACCGGTCTGCTTGATGCGGTTGCTGTTTACGGCTTTACGGCTTACCTCGAGAAAAAGCACCCGCCTGACCCGCATGGCGACCCAGTGGAAGCTCTTCGATCCGGCTGGGATCTTCATGTCGAGTTCGGCCTGGCAAACCCTGAGCTTTACCTTCTGATGTATGTGAAGGCACAGCCCGAGCCTGACAATGTTGCGGCTCGGCGCGCGCTAGAGATGCTCGATGAGCATATGCAGCGTGTGGCCGCTGTAGGGCGTCTACGTATCGGCGTGACAAAAGCCTGCGCGCTCTATCACGCCGCCGCGGTCGGCGTAGTCATAACCTTGTTAGCCTGCGTGAGGGAGCACCGCGACCTTTCCCTGTCGAGGACAGCCCGAGACCATGCGTTGAACGCCATCACAACACAACCTGCCGCCATCTCGAATCCTTTGGTTCCTGCGGCAGCGAACCAATTGCTCGCGCTGCTGAAAGAATCGGTCTCGGTCACGAGTGTTCTCACCAGTGCCGAACGGCCCCTTCTCTACGAATGGCTGTTACGTCTGACTGAGCAGTGCGTCTATTGACTGGAAGTCGGCCTCTCGGAAGCAATT
>CAZZZQ010000109.1:4304-8925 GCA_964658405.1 uncultured Sphingomonas sp. | reverse complement strand
CAGCGGCAACCGGCTGCGTGTGATCGAGGCTGCAACCGACTGCGACAACGACGCGCTGCTCTTCAAGGTTGAGGTCGAGGGCGACGGACTCGTCTGCCACGAAGGAACTGTAAGCTGCTTTACCAAGCCGATCGCAATGGAGACGAAGTAATGGCAGAGACGATTAAGAAGTTGAAGCTGGGAATTCCGAAGGGCAGTCTGCAGGACGCAACCATCGCTCTCTTCGAGCGTGCAGGCTGGAGGATCTTCGCCAATGGCCGGAGCTACTTTCCTTCGATCGACGATGTCGAGATCGAGTGCATGCTCGTCCGTGCGCAGGAGATGGCGCGGTATGTAGAACACGGTGCGCTCGACGCCGGGCTGACCGGTAACGACTGGGTGCTCGAGAACCAGACAGACGTCGAGTATGTGACGAGCCTCACCTATTCGAAGCAGAGCCGCCAGAAGGTGAAGTGGGTGCTCGCGGTTCCGGAGGATTCTCCGTTCCAGAAGCCGGAGGATCTCGCCGGAAAGATAATCGCGACAGAGCTTGTCGAGTTCACGAAGCGCTACTTCGCGAGCAAGGATATTCCGGTTACGGTGGAGTTCAGCTGGGGTGCGACTGAGGTCAAGCCGCCTACGCTCGCCGACGCAATCGTCGAGGTCACGGAGACCGGATCCAGCCTGAAGGCAAATCGCCTGCGGATCATCGAAACCCTGATGGAGAGTGAGACGCAGCTGATCGCGAACAAGGCGTCCTACAAGGACTCATGGAAGCGCGAGAAGATCGACAACCTCTCGCTGATGCTGAACGCAGCGATCGCTGCGCAGGGCCGTGTCGGCTTGATGATGAATGCGCGTAAGCAGGATCTGGCGACTGTGCTGGGTGTGCTTCCTGCGCTCAACTCTCCGACGGTCTCGCAGTTGAGCGATCCGGAATGGCTTGCGTTGAACACGATCCTCGACGAAGCCCTGGTGCGCGATGTGATTCCAAAGCTAAAGGCCGCAGGCGCGACGGGCATCGTCGAGTATCCGCTGAGCAAGGTAGTTCTGTAACTCTGAGGGTGACATGAAGCTGGTTCGTACATTTGGAAGAGGTAAGGCGGCTGCGGCTGCGCTGATCGAGACGCTCGAGCAGCGCGGCGCCGTCAGCACCGGCAGCGTTGAGCCTGTGGTGCGGAAGATTCTTAGTGCCATCCGCAGCGGGGGCGACACCGCACTGGTCAAGTTTGCGACGAAGTTCGACGGCCTTGCAAAGGACCAGCCCCTACTCGTCTCACGCGAAGAGATGAAGGCCGCGTGGGCGGAGACCGCTCCTGCACTTCGCGAGGCGATGAAGGCGGCACAGAAGAACATCCGCACCTTCGCCACGGCACAGCGGCCGAAGGAGTGGACGATTGCACCGGCGGCCGGAGTAAAGACTGGGCAGATCGTGCGACCGCTTTCAAGTGTCGGCTGCTACGTTCCTGGCGGTCGTTATCCTCTGCCATCGACCCTGCTGATGACGACGACGCCCGCACAGGTCGCCGGAGTGGAGCGCATCGTTGTCTGCTCCCCGAAGCCTGCACGCGAGACGATGGCGGCAGCATGGCTGGCTGGCGTGACGGAGTTCTATCGCGTCGGCGGTGCACAGGCGATCGCCGCGATGGCCTATGGGACGACTGGCATTGCGCGTGTCGAAAAGATCGTCGGTCCGGGTAATCTCTACGTCACCGCCGCAAAGATACTGGTCTCGAACGAGTGTGGAATTGATATGCCGGCTGGTCCGACGGAGATCACGGTGACGAGCGAGATCGGCGATGCTGCAGGAATCGCGGCCGACCTGGTCGCACAGGCTGAGCATGATCCTGAAGCGCTCGCGGTGCTGATTACGACTAATGCGGAGCTTGCTGAAGCCGTCGCCGCCGAGGTAAAGCTGCAGTCCAAGGACAATCCGATTGCCCGGCAGTCGCTCGCTGCACAGGGCTGCATTTTTGTAACCTCTACTGTTACAGAGGCTCAGGAGCTTACAAATCGGCTTGCGCCTGAACACCTGACGGTGGATACGGCGGCTGATCTGAAGTGGGTCAGGAACGCCGGGTCTGTCTTCGTTGGTGCATACACGCCGCAGTCGATGGGCGATTACATCTCAGGTCCGAACCACGTGCTGCCTACGGGCCGCGTCGGACGGATTCGCGGTGGCCTGAGCGTGACGGACTTCGTTAAGGTGATTACGGTACAGCAGTACACGCGCGCAGGGCTGAAGGCAATGGGGCCGCACGCGATTGAATTGGCCGAGGCCGAGGGCCTGGTTGGACACGCGGAGAGCGTGCGAGTGAGGATGCGATGAAGGCAGCAACCCTGACGGTAAAGCCGCGGCAGGCAGTACTTGATATGCCGGAGTATCACCCTCCGTTGGCGTCGCGCGAGGCGCTTCGGCTCGACTTCAACGAAAACACCTTTGCCCCCTCCCCCCGCGTGATCGAGCGGCTGCGGGCGATCACGTCTGAAGGCCTGACGAAGTATCCCGAGCGTGAGCCGATGGAGCAGATCGTTGCAGCTCACTTCGGCCTCAACGCAGACCAGGTACTGCTTACCAATGGTGTGGATGAGGCGATTCACCTGCTCTGTGCGGCGTTTCTTGAGGAGGGCGACGAGGCACTCATCGCTACACCGACCTTCTTCATGTATGACGTCAGCATCTCGATGATGACCTCGGGCCTGCGCAGAGTGCAGTCGGATGCGTCCCTTGAGTTTCCCTTCGAGCGATTTCTCGCTGCGATCAACGAGAAGACGAAGTTGATCATGGTTGCGTCGCCGAATAACCCCACGGGCTCGATTGTCAGTCGCGATCATCTGCTTGCGATTGCGGCCGCTGCACCGCATGCCGTGTTGATGGTTGATGAGGCGTACTTTCACTTTCATGGTGAATCGACGCTGGGGGATGTAGCGTCGATCCCTAACCTGATTGTTGCGCGGACCTTTTCGAAGGCCTATGGACTCGCCAATCTGCGCATTGGCATGCTGGCCGGCAATGCAGATCTACTGCAGTATGTCCGTAAGGTGAGCTCGCCGTATAACGTCAACGGCGTCGCGCTTGATTGCCTGCCGGTGGCGCTTGCAGACGAGGAGTATCTCGCCTGGTATGCAGAACAGGTTCGCGTTGGACGGGATCGCATGATGGACGGCCTGCGCGCGCTTGGTGTCCCCTTCTTTCCCAGCCATGCAAACTTTGTACTGATGAATATAGGCGCGAAGCATAAGGAGTTAGTTGCGGCGATGCGCAGTCACGGCGTGCTGCTTCGCGATCGCTCTTCCGATCCGGGGTGCGATGGGTTTGTTCGCATTACCATCGGTGTTGAAGAGCATGTCACCCTTGGACTGGCAGCATTAAAGACATCATTGGAAGAGATTGGATGGAAGGCACGATGACGACGACGAAGGCTTTGAAGGTACGAACAGGAACGATCAAGCGCGACACCACCGAGACCCAGATTGCACTGAAACTCGTAGTCGATGGACAAGGCGTGTACAAGGTGTCGACCGGCATCCGCTTCTTCGACCACATGCTTGAGTTGTTCACGCGGCATGGCGGCTTCGACCTCACGCTGAAGTGCACCGGCGACCTTGACGTCGATCAGCACCACACCGTCGAGGATGTAGGAATCGCTTTGGGCGAGGCCTTCGGCAAAGCGCTCGGCGACAAGAAGGGCATCATGCGTGCCGGCTACTTCGTCATGGCGATGGATGAGACGCTTGCGGTTGCGGCGATCGACCTCAGCGGACGCGTCTCTTATGTGGTTGACGACAAGGTGAAGGTGCGGCTGGTCGGCGATTTTCAAAGCGAGCTTCTCGCAGACTTCTTCGACGGCTTCGCACGCGGTGCGAAGGCTAATGTCCATGTGAAGACAATGTACGGCCGTTCGAATCACCACAAGATCGAGGCGATCTTCAAAGCCTTTGCGCGGGCGCTGCGCGGAGCCTGCTCACGCGACGAGCGCATGCGCGAGATGCTGCCGTCGACCAAGGGCCTGCTGTGATCGCTGTCATCGACTACAAAGCCGGCAACCTGACCAGCGTCGTGAAGGCGCTGCGCTACCTGGGGGCGGCGGACGTGACGATCACGCAGGATCCGGCCGTAGTTCTGAGGGCGGAGAAGGTTGTGCTGCCGGGTGTCGGCCACTTCCAGTCGACGCAGCTCTTGACTGACCTTGGGCTGACCGATGCGGTGCGCGAGAGTGTCGCGAAGGGCACTTATTTTCTCGGAATCTGCGTGGGCTTGCAGTGGCTCTTCGAAGGATCCACAGAAGCTCTCGGAACGCCGGGCCTTGGCCACTTCCCGGGAGCCTGCGAGCGCTTCCCTGCGGACTTCGAGGGGGCCGAGCTGAAGTCACCGCATGTAGGCTGGAACTCGCTTGAAAGTATCGCCGCTGATTCGCGATTGCTGCGTGGCGTGGAGGACGGATCGTTCGTCTATTACACGCACTCCTGGCGCGCACCGGTCGTACAAGGTACTGTATCGGTTACACACTATGGCGGAGCATTTACGGGCGTCGTCGAACAAGGGAACGTGATGGGTGTGCAGTTTCATCCGGAGAAGTCGAGCGCAGTGGGATTACAGGTCTTGAAGAATTTTGTGGAGTTGTAGATGCCCTATCTTTAC
>CAZZZQ010000109.1:0-4294 GCA_964658405.1 uncultured Sphingomonas sp. | reverse complement strand
AGCTGGATGACCGTGAGCCCGAATACACGCTGGTACAGCAGCTGATCCCTGCGGGAACGCTGGTGGGTACAGGCCAGGCGATTGCTACGTTGTCCGACGGTTCGATGGAGTTTCATCTCCCCGCACCGCGGCAGGGTCTGCTCGTCGGCTGGCATCTTCAGAGTGGCGATCGCGTCGGTCCTTCGGACGCAATCGCGCGGATCGTCTGCGAAGGCAATGAGTCACCAGTACCCGGCGCCGTGCCGTCGCGGTTAGGCTGACCATGCTGACGAAGCGAATTATTGCGTGTCTCGATGTGCGTGATGGCCGGGTGGTGAAGGGTGTGCAGTTTCTTGACATCATCGACGCGGGCGATCCGGCGGAGTTGGCGCATCGTCACGCAGCAGCCGGTGCCGATGAGATTGTGCTGCTGGATATCACCGCCACGCATGAGGGCCGCGGAACGCTGCTCGAGACGGTGAAGCGGACGGCGGCGGCGCTGTTCGTTCCCTTCACCGTGGGCGGCGGCGTGCGTTCGGCGGACGATGCGGCTGCGGTCTTCGATGCAGGCGCGGACAAGATCAGCATCAACTCTGCGGCGATTGCACGGCCTGCCCTGATCGGCGAGATCGGCAGCAGCTTTGGCGCACAAGCAGTGATCGTCGCGATCGACGCGCGGCGCGGCAAGGGTGTTGAAGATGCCGAGGTGTACGTCAGCGGCGGCCGTAAGCCGACCGGGCTGCGCGTCGTCGACTGGGCACGCGAGGCAGAGGCGCGCGGTGCGGGTGAGATCCTGCTGACCTCGATGAATACCGACGGCATGCGGAACGGCTTCGACTGCGAACTGACGGCGCTGGTCAGCGAGGCGGTGCAGATCCCCGTGATCGCCAGCGGCGGTGCTGGTTCAGCGGCGCATTTTGCGGAGGTGTTTGGCCGAGGCTGTGCGGATGCTGCGCTTGCGGCGAGTATCTTCCACTTCGGCGTGACCGACTCGCGCGAGCTGAAGGCAGAGCTGCAGCGAAGCGGTGTATCGGTCCGGCTTCCCTGCTGATAGCTAGAAACTTAGAAAAAGAAAGACGGGACGACTATGTTGATACCTTCGATTGACCTCATGGGCGGGCGCATTGTGCAGCTCGTGCAAGGCGAAAAACTAAAGCTTGCCTTCGACGACTTTGAGTACTGGATTAACCGCTTTGAAAAGTACCCGGTGGTTCAGCTGATCGATCTTGACGCGGCGATGCGCCAGGGTGACAATCGCGCGCTGATCGAGATGATCTGCAAGCGCCTGCCGTGCCAGGTGGGCGGCGGGCTGAAGACCGCGGAGGACGGCCAGGCGCTGCTCGACGCCGGTGCGAAGCGCGTCATCTACGGGTCTTCTCTCTTTGGAGAGGCGGGTGTCAACAAGGAGTTTGCTGCCGGCCTGAAGAAGGCACTTGGCGAAGACACCCTTGTCTTCAGCGTGGACACCAAGGGCGGTCGCGTGGCGGTGAAGGGATGGAAGGACTCTGTCAACCTGACGCCTGAAGAGGCGGTTACGTGGCTTGAGGATTACTGCGCTGCCTTCCTCTATACCCATGTTGATACCGAGGGCACGATGTCGGGCTTCCCGATCGATGTCGCTGCCATTCTGCGTGCGACCACGGCACGGCAGCTTATCGTTGCGGGCGGCATCAAGGAGCGGGCCGAGGTCGATGCGCTTGATGCGATGGGCGTCGATGCGGTCGCCGGAATGGCAGTCTATTCCGGCGCGATGGACGCCTAATTGTCGTTGTCGTTCGCCCCGGCGAGCGCGTAGTAGCCCTTGCGGGACTGGACCTTCTGGTCCTTCCCGCAGGCGATCTTCAAGTTGCGGAAGGTGCCGTCGGCCTTGAGATTCGTAGGGGTATAGCTGAGCAGGTACTGGGTACGGAGCTCGTCCTGAATCTGGTCGAAGGCATCCTCCAGCTTTCGGCCGTTGTTACCGACATTGATGACGCGGCCGCCGGTCTCGCTGGCGAGCTTCTCCATGTCGCGATCGCCTGAGTAGCCCATCTGGAAGCCGCCGTAGAACCCACGATCCGCAATCAGGATCACGTAGACGATGGCGTTCGCCTTCTGAGCCGCTTCAATGGCCGTCTTGATGGTCTCCTGGCTGCCCTGATCGCCGCCGTCGGTCAGCATCACGAGGATCTTACGACCGGCTTCCTGCCGCAGCTTGTCGTGCGCTGCAAGATAAACGGCATCGTAGAGCAGGGTTCCGCGGGCGGCTCCATGGCCGGTGACCGAACCCGTTCCGGCGCCGGTGTTGATGGACGCCTTGCGGATGGCGCGATCGATCTCGCGCGGGCTGTTCGTGTAGTCGGCGAGCAGGTCGACGTTGATATCGAACGAGATCAGGAAGGCCTCATCCTTCGGGGTCAAGACCTCCTTCAGGAATCGCGAGCCGGCGTCCTGCTCCAGCGGAAGGACGTTCTGCTGGCTCCCGGAGGTGTCAAGTAGGATCCCGATGGTCAACGGAAGGTTCTTCTCCTGCGTGAAGTTCTTGATGGTCTGCGGATTCTTGTCTTCGTCGACGCTGCAGTCGTTCTTATGCAGATTGGTGATGTAGCCCGTCTTGTCCCGGACGGAGAAGTACACGTTCACCAGGTTGACGTTCACCTTCAGGGTCTCGACGTCCTGGCCCTGCAGGGGTTGCGCAGCTGCATCGCTGGCCGGAGGTGGACCGCCGGGCGAGGGAGCCTCCTGCGCAAAGAGCGAAGGGCTGAGGGCGAGACCAATAAGGGTAAGTGCGATTGCCGGAGAGCGCATGTCTTATTAGACGATAGTCAGGCGAGATGGGTCAGCCGGCAATTTGGCTTCTTCTGCCGGCGCTTTGTTACAGGCACAACGTAGCTGGGTGCCGGTGCGTCCAAAGGACTAAGACAAAGTCGAGATGGCGGTGCGATCCTTGCGCTGATACTCTGTTTCTTGGACATGTACGGGGGTTTCGCAGGTGAATCATAGCTTATTGGCAGGGATTCTGGCCTTCACGATGGTAGGCCAGCAACAAGCACCGCAGACTGGTGCACAACATAATCTTGCCCAACAGGCGATTCCAGACTCGCCGAAGCCCCAGCAGCTCCCGATCGGACCGATCGCTCCCGGTAAGGGAACGACCACGGATTCAAACGGCGATGCGCTGACTCCGGCAGATCAGAGTGCTCCCGGCTCCAGCCTTCCCTCAACCCCTGCCACGGCAGGAGTGCACGAGGATGACGGCGCGCAACCTGATCTCCCCAACGGAGGAGAAGGTCCAAAGGCCTTCACCCTCGTCGAGCAGGTCAACTTCGTGCAGGTTCCCTTTACCGTGAAGGACAAGAAGGGCGCGCTGGTCCCCGGAATTACCTGGCGCGATGTCCGTGTCTACGAGAATGGCCTGCGTCAGAAGATGCAGCTGTTCACGACCGACCCGTTCCCCCTCTCGGTCGCGCTCGTGATCGACCAGAGCATGCCCTTCGACGAGATGACCAAGGTCAATAACGCGCTCGGGGCCCTCCAGGGAGCCTTCAGCGCCTATGACGAGGTCGCTGTCTTCACCTACAACAACGGCCCGCAGCAGCAGACCGACTTCACCGGAGGCCAAAGCGCGCGGTTGAATGCCGTGCTTGAGCGCTCAAAGTCCGTCGGTCGTGAGCCGCTGATGCCGCTTGGTGGACCGCTTTCGCAGACCACGAACATCAATAACCAGAACTTTGACCCGAACACGTCGCCGGTCCGCAACCACCAGGGGATCGAGTTGAACGCTCCTCGCGAGGTTCACACTCTAAATGACGCGATTCTGGCAGCGGCCCAGGCCACGGTGAAGGCTGGTCCGGATCGTCGCCGCATCGTCTACGTTATCGGCGACGGCAAGGAGTATGGCAGCACGGCAAAGTATAAAGACGTGGTCAAGTTCCTTCAAACGAACAAGATCGCCGTCTACGCCACGCTCGTCGATGACTTCAAGATCCCGGGCACGGGCTTTATCGACCGCATCCATCTTCCCTTCCAGATGCGGGACAACATCCTGCCGCTCTACTGTGGAGCGACCGGTGGCCAGATCGATCCTGAGTCGCGCACCCCGGGGATCGCTCGCAGCTTTGCGAAGATCGCCGAAGAGGTCCGCACCCAGTACACGATCGGCTACTACACGCGGGAGCCCTTCATCGACGGTAAGTATCGCAAGCTTGAGGTCAAGGTTCTGCGTCCGAACCTGACCGTCATCGCCAAGGAAGGCTACTATCCAACCGCAAGCGATGCTCGTCCCCGCACGATCCAGGCCCAGTAGTACCTCAAATGAACGACCTGCTGCAGGGTA
>CAZZZQ010000108.1:0-9003 GCA_964658405.1 uncultured Sphingomonas sp. | reverse complement strand
TGCAACCCCACGGCTCCGGCACTCTGCGCAAGAGCGTCCAGCGAGTTGGCGGGACGATCGGCGGCGGCGTCCTCGCAGCGGCGCTCGCGGCCAGCATCCACAGCCAGGCAGGCATCATCCTAGTCATTACGCTGACCTCCGTGATGACGCTCGCGACCTATGCAGTCGACTATGCGTGGTACTGCTTCTTCCTCACGCCGACCTTCGTCCTGATGAGTCTGCCGCACCTGCGCGACTGGCGCTACGCCGGCGTCCGCATGGGGACGACCGTACTCGGAGCACTCGTCGCCGTGCTCGCCATGCGCCTGCTCTGGCCGGAAAAGGAGGACACCGAACTCGGCCGCCTCCTGGGCCGCGCCGCTGCTGCCGATGCCGAGTACCTCCGCGCCACCATCCGCTACTGGACAGCGCCCGACGCAGGCACAACACGCCAGCAGGCCGAGCGCAGCGTCCTCGCCCCCGCACGCCGCACCGCCGGCCTCACCATCCTCGACGCCGAAGAAACCCTCGACCGGATGATGCTCGAACCCACGCTCGGTCGTCGCCGCACTGCAGGCGAAGGCCGCGCGGAGGCGCTCACGTTCATCACCTATCTCCGCCGTCTCGCCCGCAGCGCGACCATGCTGGCCTCCATCGGCAGTGCGAACGACACCACGGTTCCCCGCATGGAGTCACTGGCCGAGCGCCTCGACAAGGTCAGCAGCAGTCTGCGCTCAGCGACTGTGTTTACCCCGCGCGCCGCTCCTGCGGCCCTGCAGCCAAAGGACGAGACCGCCCCCACCGTCGCCGAGCAGCAGATGCAGCGCATCGAGCGCCAGGTCGGGATTCTCGAGCGCGCCGCTGAGGCGTTGACCGCGTAGGGCTGGAAACGCAGGGGAGCATAGGAGTCAGAGCCGTCACGCGTGGTATTCTCCGGCCACGATGCGCATTCTTACTCTCACCTCCCTGCTGACCGCTGCAGTGCTTTGCTCCGCACCCGTCCTCGCCCAGGCACTGAGCCCGATCGAGGCCTCGATGGTCCATGCGGTCGATGCTGAGAGCCCGGCTGCCGTCGCTCTGCTCGAGAAGATCGTCGACATCAACAGCGGGAGCATGAACCTGCCCGGCGTCATCGCGGTGAAGGACGTCATCGCACCGCAGATCGAGGCGCTCGGCTTCAAGGTCCGCTGGGTCCCGATGGAGGCCTTCGACAAGCGCGCTGGAGACTTGGTCGCCGAGCACGCGTGCCCCGCCGGGACCGGCCGCTGTGGCAAGCGGCTCCTCCTGATCGGCCACATGGATACGGTCTTCGAGCAGTCCAGCAAGTTCCAGCGCTACCAGATCGTTCCGGACACCAACGGCAACGTCGCCACCGGCCCCGGCGTCAACGACATGAAGGGCGGCCTCGTCGTCATGCTCTCTGCGCTCAAAGCCATGAAGGCTGCCGGCGCACTCGACAACGCGGAGATCACCATCGTCCTCAGCGGTGATGAGGAGGCCCACGGCGAGCCTGTCGAGGTCAGCCGCCGCGACATGATCGAGGCCGGCAAGCGCAGCGATGTAGCGCTCGAGTTCGAGAACAACTCACGCATCAACGGCAAGGACATGGTCCGGATCAGCCGTCGCAGCTCGATCAGCTGGACCATCGAGACCAGCGGCATCAGCGGCCACTCCTCGCAGATCTTCAACGATCACTTTGGCTATGGCGCCATCTACGAGCTGACCCGCATCCTCGACCAGTTCCGCACCCAGCTCCCGGAGCACGGCCTGACCTTCAACGTCGGCATGATCCTTGGGGGAGCCACCGCCGTCGAAGACGCCACGCACACCGGTGGAACCGCGACCGGCAAGAGCAACGTCATCCCGCCCGTGGCGCTTGCGAAGGGCGACATCCGCACTCTCAGCAACGACCAGACCGACCGCACCGAGGCGAAGATGCGCGCCATCGTGCAGGATCACCTTCCAAAGACCGGCGCGACGATTACCTTCTCCGAGGGCTATCCGGCGATGGCCGAGAGCGCAGGTGCCCATGCACTGGTCACGCAGCTGAATGAGGTCAATACCTCGCTCGGCCTGCCGACGCAGGAGATCATGGATCCAATGCTAGGCGGCGCAGGCGACATCGCGTTCGTTGCACCGTTTGTACCGGGGCTGGTCGGCGTCGGAGCGATGGGCGAGGGCGCACACGCCGAGGGTGAGACGGTCTTCCTCGACTCACTCCCCAAAGAATCCAAGCGCATGGCTCTCTTCATGTACCGCCTCTCGAAGCCATAACGAAGGCGCCCTAACGCCGGGCCGGCGCCACTTCGTGGGGTATTGGACGCTTCGCGTGAGACTCGTTTCAGTCAGACTGACCGGGTGCCCCATCCTTTGGCAGCCTCATCGCGGAAGGGTGGGATCGCAACCACTACAGGCTTGCCGCGCTTTTTGCCACAATCCCCGACATCCGCTGCGTAGTCCGCCACCAGATCATCGTCAGCGCCACTCCGGCAAGGATCAGCCCGACACAAAGCCCCAGCCAAAGCCCGACCGCCGCAAGGTGCATCCGGAATCCGAAGAAAAGCCCAACGGGAATTCCAATAATCCAGTAACAAGTGAAGTGGACATACAAGCCAACGCGCGTAAGCCCCGCCCCCCGCAGCGCGCCCACAGCCGTCATCTGCAGCCCATCGAAGAGCTGAAAGACCGCCACGATCATCAGCAGCGGAACCGCCGCCGCAATGACATGCGGGTCCGGCGAGAAGCCCCGCGCAATCTGCCGCGGGATCAGCAGGAAGACACACGAGGCCGTCAGCATAAACACCGCACCCAGCAGGATCCCCGACCATCCTGCAGCCGTTGCGCCGGCAGGATCCTGCCGTCCAATCGCCTGGCCGACACGCACCGACGAGGCCGTCGCAATCGCCATCGGAACCATGAAGGTGAAGCTCGCACAGTCAAGCGCAATCTGGTGGCCGGCAAGCGGCAGCGTCCCGAAGGTCGAGATGATCGCCGTCACCGCCCCAAAGATCGCCACCTCGACGAAGATCTGCGCCCCAACCGGCGCCCCCAGCGCAAGCAGCACGGACATCCGCGGCCACTCATAACGCCACTTCGTCTGGAAGAGCCCATAGTGATTCTTCCGCTGGTAGTAGACGAGGTAGCCGAACATCAACGCCGCCTGGTAGCAGCGCGAGAGCGTCGTCGCCCAGCCTGAGCCGGTCACGCCATAGGCGGGGATCGTGAGATACCGCCAGTGATGACCGTAGATAAAGAGCCAGTTGAAGAGCACGTTGACCAGGTTCGCCGAGACCAGCGTCACGGCGATCGAGCGCACATGGTTGAAAGCCTGCAGGTATCGCCGCAGTACCATCCACAGGAAGAGCGCCGGCGTTCCCCAGTTGAGCGCGTTGAGGAATGGCGTGGTCAGCCGAAGCACCTGCGGGTCCGTGTGGAGCAGACCGATCCAAAGCGGCATGGCAGCGGTCATCGCCATCAGCAGCGCCGCCAGGGCCGCAGCCAGCACCACGCCATGCTGGAGAGAGCGGTTGGCATCGTCAATCCGCTTCGCACCGAACGCCTGCGACAGAACGGTATCCAGCCCGATCAGAATCCCGCCGATTCCAAAGGCGAGCGTGTGATACAGCACCTGCCCCAGCGCCGCCGCGCCCAGCGATACGGCCGAGTTCGGGAGGTGCCCGACCATCACCGTGTCGACGATCCCCATGGACATCCAGCCGATCTCCGCCAGGATCAGCGGCACGGCCAGGTGCAGCATCAACGGGATTTCGCGACGGATGTTGTTCATGGGATTTTCGCGCTGCCTTAGTACGGATAGATCAACTACTCATAGATGTCTTTGCGGTGACCGATAGCGATGACGAGCACGACGAGACGCTCGCCCTCAAGTCGGCAAAGAATGCGGTAGTCCCCGACACGATAGCGCCAGATTCCAGCGTATTCATGCATCAGAGCTTTCCCGTAGATCGTTGGATCGGTCGCCGGAGCGACTCGTTCCCGAAGATACCGCAGGATCAATCGCTGGACGGGCTTGTCGAGTCGCGCAAGATCTTTCTCGGCCTTTTCGTCAAACTCAATCTGCCAGGCCAAGGTTTTTTTCTACCTCGTCGAGCGTCCTTCGCCGGCCCGCTTCTCCGAGACGCTCCGAGACAACTCGTACATCCGCAAGATCTTCGAGATAGCTGGAGAGGGCCTCAAGCATGTAGTCCTGCTTGTCGCGGCCGCTCTCCTTCGCCAGCTTTTCGTAGCTCAGCGCCAAATCGTCAGGAACCTGAAGGGTCGTCATAGGATCTCCTGCGCAAGTATCTCACTGCGGCGTGATAATCCCGCCCATCTTGATCGAGGTCGGCAGCGTTCCCGGGCGCTTCAGATGCATCGCCTCGGCGGTCATGTCGGTGTACTTCAGGCCAGCGCCGGTGTTGAAGAGGACGACCTTGTCGGAGGCCTTCAAAGTTCCATTGGCGATCAACTGGTCGTACGCCGCCGTGGCTGCCGCGCCCTCAGGCGAGAGAAAGAGTCCTTCATTCTTCGCCCAGTCGAGGATGCTCTTCAGGATCTCCTCATCGGTAAAGGCCAGGGCCTCGCCGCCGGACTTCCGCACGATGTCCAGGATGATCGCGTCGCCATACGGCTTCGGCACGCGCAGACCAGCCGCAAACGTCGCCGCATTCTGGAAGAACTCGCTGGCCTCCTTACCCTCGTCATATGCCTTCGCGACCGGCGCGCAGCCGCTGGCCTGCAGCGCGAACATCTTCGGCCGCTTGCCGGAGACCCAGCCAAGCTGCTCCATCTCCTCAAACGCCTTCCACATCCCGATCAGTCCGACTCCGCCGCCGGTTGGATAGAAGACGGCGTCCGGGTAGGTCCAGCCGAGCTGTTCGACCAGTTCATACCCCATCGTCTTCTTACCCTCGACGCGGAAGGGCTCCTTCAGCGTCGAAATGTCGAACCAGACCTCGTTGGCAGGCGTGTTCGCCTCCTTCTGAGCCTTGATGTTCTCGCCGACCATCCGCGCACAGTCTGAGATCAGGCCGTCGACCATGGTGACGTCGGCCCCGTAGAGGATTCCCTCCAGGTAGTTGGCGAAGGGAACGTCCTGCGGCATAAAGATGTGCGCGCTAATGTCAGCCGCCGCCGCATAGGCTGCCAGGGCTCCGGCGGCATTTCCGGCGCTCGGCACCGCAAGATGCTGCAGCCCGTAGTGCTTCGCCATCGTGACGGCAAGCCCAAGACCGCGCGCCTTGAAGGTCCCGGTCGGGTTCGCGCCCTCCTCCTTGATGAAGAGGTTCTGGTAACGCTTGCTGCGGATCATCGGCGTCCAGCCCTCGCCGAGCGTCACCGGGGTTACATCCGGCAGGACGCTGGCGTAGCGCCACATCCCCAGCGAAGCCTCACTCGCGGCGGCACGGGGGGCGATATCCTCCCGGCGGGCGGTTTTCTTCAGCTCCTCCATGTCGTAGCGGACGTAGAGCGACCCGGCACAGAGCGGGCAGAGGGTTTGCGGAGTTTCAGCAGAGACATGATGGTGGCAGCGGACACACTCGAGCGACGCTATAGCAGGCATCTGGTAATGGTACGTCGCCGGCTGCCCCGGACGCCAAATCGGGCTTCACAAGAGGGGCGATCCCGTGTACACAAAATTTACAAATCCCCGCACCAGTTCGGGAGTTTCGCTTGGTATCCTGTAAAGGACATGCCTACGAAAAAAGAACTCCTCGACCGCCCCATTCAGCACATCGACATCACGCAGCACAATGTCGTTCCTCTCGTCGAAGCCATGCACCAGATGGCGTACAGCGCACGCGACACCGCCCGCGCCGCCACCATCTACGACATGATGCTCCGGGATACCGAATGCGGCGTCATCCTCTGCCTCGCCGGCTCGCTGATCTCAGCCGGAATGCAGAAGATCTTCGTCGACATGATTCGCAACAACATGGTCGACGCCATCGTCTCGACCGGCGCGAACATCGTCGACCAGGACTTCTTCGAGGCCCTCGGCTTCAACCACTACGTAGCTGGTGACGAGTACAAGTACGGCGCAGGCGATGCCGACCTTCGCGAGCTGATGATCGACCGTATCTACGACACCTTCATCGACGAAGAAGAGCTCCGCATCTGCGACGAGACCACCCACCAGATCACCAACTCGCTCGAGCCCCGTCCGCATAGCTCCCGAGAGTTCATCCAGGCGATGGGCAAGTACCTCTCCGACAACAAGAAGACCCCGCAGGATGGCGGTCGCGACTCAATCGTCCTCGCGGCCTACGAGAAGAACATCCCCATCTTCTGCCCGGCCTTCTCGGACTGCTCGGCAGGCTTCGGCCTGGTCGCCCACCAGCACGCCCGCCAGGGCAAGCCGATGGTCTCGATCGACTCCGCAAAGGACTTCTACGAGATCACCAGGCTGAAGATCGAGAACCCCACCACCGGCCTCCTGATGATCGGCGGCGGCGTTCCCAAGAACTTCGCGCAGGATATCGTCGTCGCCGCGGACATCCTCGGCGTCGAGGCGTCCATGCACAAGTACGCCATCCAGATCACGGTAGCCGACGCCCGCGACGGCGCCCTCTCCGGTTCGACCCTGAAGGAAGCATCCAGCTGGGGCAAGGTCGACCTGACCTACGAGCAGATGGTCTACTCCGAGGCGACGCTCGCGCTTCCGCTGATCGCCGGTTACGCCTTCCACAAGAAGGGCTACACCGCGCGCACCGGAAAGAACTTCGCCACCATCCTCGACCAGGTTGCCGTCACCGCATAAGCACCGGAAGCCTGCTCCACAGAAGGGTCGCCATCTCGGCGGCCCTTTTCTTTCGGCCGCCCGGTACTATTCCCTTCACCGCCGGCATCCCTTATAGTGCAAGTCAACTTCGTTTCACGTTGAAAGGTTCAACGCTCCAATGACCGCACCAGCGAACGTCCCCGGCCAGCACCCCGACCCAGCCCTGCTGGTGAACATCCCCCGCCTGATCACGGCCTTCTACGCGCTGCACCCCGACGTCACCGTCCCCGCCCAGCGCGTAGCCTTCGGAACCTCCGGCCATCGTGGCAGCGCGCTCGCCACCGCCTTCAACGAAGATCACATCCTCGCTATCACCCAGGCCATCTGCGACTATCGCCGCGGCGAGGGCATCACCGGTCCGCTCTTTCTAGCGCAGGACACGCACGCCCTCTCGGAGCCGGCCTTCGCCGCAGCGCTCGAAGTACTCGCAGGCAACGGGATCGAGGTCATGATCGACCAGGATCTCGCGTACACGCCAACCCCGGCGCTCTCGCACGCCATCCTCGTCTACAACGATGGCCGGACCGAAGACCTGGCCGACGGCATCGTCATCACGCCCTCGCACAACCCGCCCGACGACGGCGGTTTCAAGTACAACCCGCCCAACGGTGGTCCCGCCGACACCTCCGCCACCAAGTGGATCGAGAACCGCGCCAACGACATCATCACCCGCAAGCTGACCGACGTTCGCCGCATTCCCTATACCGCCGCGCTGCGTGCCGATACGACGCACCGGCACGACTACGTCACCTCGTACATCAACGACCTGGCGAACGTCATCGACTTCGACGTCATTCGCTCCAGCTCGCTGAGCCTCGCAATCGATCCCCTGGGCGGCGCCGGCGTCTACTACTGGCCGCGCATCATCGAGCAGTACAAGCTCCCCGCAACGCTCCTGAACCCCTACGTCGACCCGACCTTCCGCTTCATGACCTGCGACTGGGATGGCAAGGTCCGGATGGACTGCTCCAGCCCCTTCGCCATGGCATCGATGATCGCCAATAAAGACAAGTACGACGTCGCCTGGGCCTGCGATACCGACCACGACCGTCACGGCGTCGTCACGCGTTCGACCGGCCTGCTCAACCCGAACCACTATCTCGCCGTGTGCATCCAGTACCTCTTCACCAACCGGCCGGAGTGGGCGGAGAAGGTCGGCATCGGCAAGACGCTCGTCTCCTCCAGCATGATCGACCGCGTCGCAAAGGGCCTTGGCCGGCCCATGCTCGAGGTCCCCGTCGGCTTCAAGTGGTTCGTAGATGGCCTGATCGACGGCAGCCTCGGCTTCGTTGGCGAGGAGTCCGCCGGAGCGACCTTCCTCCGGCGCAACGGCAAGGTCTGGACCACCGACAAGGATGGCCTGATCCCCGGCCTGCTCGCCGCCGAGATGACCGCCCGCACCGGCAAGGATCCCGGCCAGCTCTACGCCGACCTGACCGCGAAGTACGGCAGCCCCGTCTACCAGCGCATCGATGCCGCGGCGACCAAGGACCAGAAGGCCAAGCTCAGCAAGCTCTCGCCCTCCCAGGTCACCGCGAAGGAGCTCGCCGGCGATACCATCACCAGCATCCTGACCGAGGCTCCCGGAAATCACGCAGCCATCGGCGGCCTGAAGGTCACAACCGACGAAGGCTGGTTTGCCGCGCGCCCGTCAGGGACCGAAGACGTCTACAAGATCTATGCGGAGTCCTTCAAGGGCGACGCTCACCTGAAGCAGATCCAGACCGAGGCCCAGGCCCTGGTCAACGCTGCGATTGGCTGACGACGTGCACCGCAGAGTGGGTGTCCGGCCCTTTGCCGGCACCCATGATCGGGACCACCAGGCCAAGAACCGTCTCGACGATCACCTCTGACGGAGCCCGGTCCGGCGTTCGAACCCATTCCTTCGCAGCACCGTAGATCGCCCAGCTTACCGTCGTCGCCCGCATCTCGGAGGAGACATTGTCCCCAACGGGATGCCGCTTTAGCCCATCAAGGATCATGGCCCGAATCACCGCGATGACGGCTGACTCCAGGTGCGGCTCCAACTGCCGTTGCCGTGTGCAGGCAAGTCCCGGCGTCTCGGCCAGGTAGTCGCAGACTCCAAGTACGATTGCCTTCAGCGCCGAAGCGCAGCCACCCTCGTAGCGAACCCCGCGCTTGTCCAGCAGCTCCTGAAAGCGCGTTCCGACCATGCACTCCAGCAGCGCAAACTTGTCGGTGTAGTGATCGTAGAAGGTCGCGCGGTTGACGGTCGCGGCCTC
>CAZZZQ010000107.1:0-9004 GCA_964658405.1 uncultured Sphingomonas sp. | reverse complement strand
GCTTCCCTGCTTTGGGCAACGAGACGAGCCGTTACATCAAGGCTGCGAAACGCCTCGTTGGCCTGGTACCACTGACTCTGAACCTGCTCATCGACCTCAAGCTTGATGGCATCCACATCCTTGGTCCGCGCACTTGCTTCAAGCGCGGCTTCATTCTTCCGCGCCGAAAACAGCCCACCATTAAAGACGGGAATATTCAGGTTGAAACCAGCTGCTGCATAGTTCCCTTCGAGCGTGTGATCGTGATACGGGATCTGACCTGCAGCACCAAGAATATTCAACGTCGGATAGCGCAGCTTGCGTTCAGCGTCAGCAAAGTGAAGCGCAGCTTGCCGGCGGGCGGTAGCGGCACCGAGATCTGCACGCTGCACGTTGGCCTGTAGGACCAGTGATGCGGGATCAGGTGGGAGCGCCCCGGGCAGCGCTTCATCGACAAGCGCGGATGTCACGGGTTGCGATAGGCCCATGGCCGTCGCAAGATGGACTCGCTGCTGCTGCACAGAACTTTCCGCCTGAAAGACTGCAAGCTCTGCCCGACTTTCGAGCACATTCGCGAAGCTGACATCGAGGGTCGAACGCAACTGACTCTGAGCCAAGGCGCTGATCTGGCGGACGATGAGCTGTCGATTTGCCTGCGCTTCGCGCGCTGCATGCAGGACAGCCTCTGCGCCTAATACCTGGAAGTAGGCGGCCCGCACGTTCAGCCGAATCTGCGCCCCGGTGAGTGTCGTGAGATCCTTTTGCGCCTCTGCAAGAGAACGTTCCGTGCCGACGAGGGCACCCGTTCGTCCGAAGTCGGTTACGAGCTGTACAAGGTTGCCGCCATATGCAAATCGGTCTGAGATGGCAGAGGTGGTGAGAGCACCGGCCGCGGTGGTTGTTCCCGTATCGGCGACTTCAGCTCCCGTAGCATTGAACGCAATCGTCGGGTACAAACCAGAACGCGCCTCGCGCACCCTTTGTGCCGAAGCTTTTGCTCTGAGCTGTGCCGCCAGAATGCGGGGCTGGTTGGCTATCGCGATAGTCTCTGCCTGAGAAAGCGTCAACGGGGCCGTTGTTACTCCCTCCGAGCTTGTCGCCTGCGCCTTGCAAGCAGGGCTGGCAGCAAGGAGGGATAAGACAGCGCACCAAAAAGCGGTCTTCATGCGAACCCTCAGGAAAGCACCTTCTCAGGACGACCAACATCTTTCAAAACTTCGGTGGGGTGTGCTTCGACCAGGCCGTCCGTGACCATCTCCAGCAACTCGGGGAGGATGCTGCGAACTTTCGCTACCTCGTCGACGAAGTACAGGATGACCGGGAGGTGAAGTCCGGCGACATCGCCGGCATCGCTGCTGTGCAGACGATGATGAGCACCGAATCCGGCGTGTGCGCGGAAGACCGTAGCTCCCGCGATCCCCTTTCCCTGAAGGAAGGTCAGGAGGTCGTCGGTCAGGAAACCGTTTTTCGAGCCGGTGTCCTCGTTCATGTGCACAGTAACTTTGAGTGCAGGGCCTGCCTGAAGCATCTGGGTCTCCGGTCTGGCTTGAAGCTGGGCACTTTGGCGACGGTCTCAGCTTCATGTGGTTTCCTTACTGCTGAGCGATCGTCTGTGTCTGCCCTACAACTTCGAGCAAAGCCTCGCTTTTGGCCCAGATCTGTGCCGAACGGCGGCGCGAAGCAAGCGTCAGTGTCGAGTCGCCGTTCTTTCCCGTGCTCAAGAGCGTCACATCGGTAAATCCATACAGCCCGCAAGCAGAGGCTGAGAACAGTCCCATGGACTGCTCCGTGTCCGACGCATCGCAACCATCCGAACCGCGTCCGACAGCGGAGATCAGATGCGCATAAATGCCGCCGCTCCGTTTGTAACCAACGGTGTCACCTTGCTGAGATTCCACTTCACTCTGGAATGGCGTGACCAGATCGCCGCCGATCTGGGTCGTCGTGCTCAGAGGATCGAGATCGGTCGATTTGGGCCGCTGTGCGTCCCAAACGGTCAGTGGATCAGCCATGGCACGAACGGACACATGGAGAGGAATCGTCTCGCCATTGCTCACAAGCGAATCGAACTGAATCGCGAGTGTGGATGCGTTCTGCTTTGCGTAAGGGGTCTTGTCAAAGGTAAAGGCATTCGCGGTCACTACATGACCTAGAACGTGGGTCCCTGAAGGAAGCACGCGATCATTGGACAGGCGAACCTGCTGGGTTGTTTTCGCTTCAACAAGAGTGCCAGTATGCGCATGAGCAGCGTCAATGCCGTGACTGAAAGCTATCGGCAGCGTTGTGCCAGGAGCGAGTGCAATGTTGGGTTTCGCTTGTGCGAGAGCGAATGAAGAAGACAACACGCTGAGTGCTATGGACAGGGCTACTTTCATCTCGACTCCAGGTCAGCAGGACTGCCGACCTTTTTAGGAGACCATGAGGTAGTGGCGCCAAATCTTACATTTTCCTTACATCTTTCTTACGCAAATCTTACATTTTCCTTACATATGGCTGCTTCTTGCGCAGCGAGACATGCTTCCTGCGAGGATAGAGCAACAGGATTTCTACCGCGCGATGGTTCCAGTCTTCCGCATACTCGTCGTCGAAGACGACCCTAAATTGGGCGAGAGCATCGTCGCGCGTTTGAGGAGCGGAGGTTATGAAGCGACTCATGCGAAGACGGGCGAAGATGCCTTCTTCCTGATCCTTACGACGCATCCTGATTTGGTGATCCTCGATCTAACCCTGCCGCAACGCGGAGGGCTGGAAATTCTTACACAGGTTCGCGCTCAGGGGCTCGATGTGCGCGTCATCATTCTAACATCTCACAACTCGGTCGAGGATCGGGTGGCCGGGTTAACAGCCGGCGCCGACGACTACCTGGGCAAGCCTTTCTCCTTCCCGGAGTTGCTTGCGCGTGTGTCAGCCTTACTTCGCCGAACCGCACCCAAGGTGACATCGGGTTTGTTGCAGCTTGCCGACCTGATCGTCGACCAGGAAGCTCGTACCGTAACGCGAGGAATCACTCGTCTTGAACTGACGACCCGTGAGTACGATCTTCTGCTTTATCTCTTCGAGCATCGCAATAGCCCTGTCTCACGCGAGATGTTAGTTAAGGATGTCTGGCACGAGGCCTCGAGATCTACTCCCATCGACAACATCATTAATGTGCAGGTAACTCGTCTTCGCCGAAAAGTAGACGACCCCTTTCCGACAAAGCTTCTGCATACCATCCACGGCGTTGGATTCGTCCTGCGGGAGCCGCAGCCGTGAAGATCCTCCGTCCCGCAAATATCCGGACCCGCCTCGCTGTCTGGTTTGTTGCCATCCTTACAGCGATCCTGACAATCTACATCGCTGTCGTCTTCAGCTTCCAGTATTTGCTGCTGGAACGGCAAATCTTTCACGATGAGATCCAGGATGTCGAGACCGTGGAAGGCCTTCTGTACTTCGATGCCGCAGGCACGCTCCATCTTCAGGATAATTACCATTCTCGGCCTCAGTCTCACCTGTTGGAAGACCGCCTCATGGAAGTACGCGATCAGTCCGGCGTGATCCTCTACCGCAGCAAGACACTTCGTGACATGATCCTCGGCGGGGCCGCGTTTTCAGAAGAAGGAGCGACGTCGTACAACGAACGGTCCATCCGAATTGCAGATGGAACACACGTCCTGCTTATCAGCCATCTTCACCCGGTTCAGAACAAGTTGGTGCTCATTCGACTCGGCTACAGCCTCGAACCCTTGCATGACCGGATGCTTCATTTCTTTTTCCTCCTTCTTTTGGCCACTCCGGTTGCCCTGATCGCCGCTGGATTTGCGGGTTACAGCATCGCTCGTCGAGCACTTCATCCTCTCGACCTGATGGCTGCCCGCGCCGAGCGGATCACCGCGATCAACCTGCATGATCGCGTCACTGTTGAGAACCCCCATGACGAACTTGGTCACATGGCACGGGTGCTGAACCATCTCCTGGATCGAATCGAACAAGCCTTTTTACAGCTACAGCGCTTCACGGCAGATGCAGCCCACGAACTGCGTACACCGCTTGCTTCGGTGCGGGCTCTTGGCGAAATGAGTTTACTTGAAACGCCGGGCACCGTAGACTACCGCGAAACGATCGGGAGCATGCTCGAAGAGACCATCCGGCTCAACCAAACCATCGATGGTCTGCTTCTCCTAGCAAAGACCGAACTCGGTCAGACCGCGGATCAACAAGTGCCGTTCTCGCTTGCGGAGTTAGTCGCGGAGATTGTTACTCTGCTCGATGTTCTTCTGGAGGAGCGACACCTTGCTGTCATGCAGGAAGGTGCCGAGTCGCTTGTAGAAAACATTGTGGCCGATCGAAGCCTGATTCGAGTCGCATTCCTCAACGTGCTGCACAATGCGATCAAATTCACGGCTGACGGCTCAAAACTCCACGTTTTCTACTCCCGGCAGCAGCAGCAGGGAGGAACGATTCAGAAGGTATGCATTCACGATAGCGGCCCCGGCATCCTGCCTGCCGAACGGGAGCGCGTCTTTGATCGCTTCTTCACCAGCGACTCCGAATCTACCTTGAAACGGAGCGGAGCCGGACTCGGACTCTCGATTGCAAAGCTCATTGTCGATCGAAGCGGAGGACGTATTTTCTTTGAAGAGTTCACGGCAGGGCAAGGCGCAACCTGCTGTATCGAGCTTCCTGTTCTCAAAAGCGCAACTCTCATCCCCTCGAATGATCATTTCGACTGAGTAGATTTCTTGCAGAGTTTGCTACTGCGGTTCTGGACTTCATTACGCCGGTTGATAAGGAATCCGAGCAGCGTTATTGAGCCAATCTATGCACCCATCACGAGAGTTCTAGTTGGAAGCTGTTCTTTGGAGCCTATGCACGAGATAAAGAAGCGGCTGGAGACTCTAGGTCACCTCACCTATTTGGCTCAACGAGGGCCGGAGCCTGAAAAGGTCAGAGGCCTATCTTAGCCAAGCTGATGAACAGATGAGATTGCTCGATCAGATTGCCAGCCTGGCGATGATTAGTTCAAAACCTGCTGGACAGACTGCACAAAAGCCTCCGGAGCAAGCAGCACCGGGATCTCGAAAACAGGTTGGCTGCTGGATGTGGAGCTTATGGTCTCCCTCTGGTCGTCCGGAACGGTGTGGCACAACACCAGAAGGTCGTACGGTCTACTAGCTGTCAGTTGCCCAAACTCTTCGGGGCCGTGCGCGATCTCAACCGACAAACCCGCATGTTGCAGGATGAGTCGCCGGGTGTCCAACAAAATCGGGTCGAGACCATAAATCAAGACACTTCGATTTGTTGATGAGAACGGCACAGGAAGATTGTCGCATCGGCTTGCCAGTTGGCCGGTAAACTTCGCGTCGCAGCGGCTCATCTGACCATCCAGCACCAAAGCAGAGGGGCAAATATCCATGCACTGAAGCGCAGTGGAGCTATGTCATGCAGCACACCAAACTGTCGAGATGAGGGCCTATGAGCGACCAGATCAGTCAGGATAGCCAGATCGATGCACATTCGATTGTTCGCGGCATGGTCAATCCCCTGGAGGCAGCGAACAACCTTGCTTACCTTCTGAGCGTTTCCACTTCCGACGCTTCGGCCGTTGCCCACTATGTAGAGATGCTTCAGGGTCAACTCGCCCGAATCAATGAGATCGTACAGCGGACACTGGACGATGCGCGATCTTACGGCAACTAAGCGTTACAGAAAAGACAGACTGCCTTTGCCAACTTAGGGTATGTTGGAGGTTCCCAAAAGGACGAGCAGATTGGCTGTGCGTTCGGACGAGTCGGAACGCGTCAGGGGAGGGCTCTCGAGTGAAGAACTCAAAGCAACTCTCAATCTTCGTTGTGGATGACGAACAGGTCATCGCAACTACGCTGACCCTGATCCTTCAGAACAGCGGTTACTTAGCACAAGCGTTCTTCAACCCGCTCCAAGCTCTTGCAGCTGCCCGGCTTGAGGCTCCAGACCTCGTTATTTCCGATGTAGTCATGCCGCAGCTCACCGGCGTCGAACTGGCGATCCAGATCAGGGCAATGTGCCCATCCTGTAAGGTCATTCTTTTCTCAGGCCAAGCGGAGACTGGCGATCTATTGTCGGTTGCGCGTGAGCACGGGCACAACTTTAGCCTGCTCCCAAAGCCCGTTCATCCCGTAGATCTGCTTCGGTATATCGAAGATCACGAACTACTATATAATTGAAAGCAAAGGGTTTAGGTCCGATAACAAAGCTTATGTATAGTGAATCGCGGGGTTATTGACGTTATCGGACGTTGATTGATTTCGCACGCTAATCGGAAGCAGCCCCTGCTTTGGCTAGACCATGTACTCCCCTTAATTGGGGGTCCGACTACGCAGCCAGTCGTAGTCGCCGAAAACGCCGTTTTCATGGCACTTTGCCAAATAGGGGATCTCGATAATTCCAGATCACTGATTCAGACGTGGATGGGTCAGGTAGTAGAGGCACCCAAACCACAGCGGCGCTGATGTCAGGATGCAGGAAGCCAGCAGTCCATTCCGAAACAATCGTTTGGCCTTGTGTCGCTCTTGAGTAGAAGCCGAAGATTGGCTCCGCAACTCGTAAACCCAGCCTAACGTGTAACAAAGGTTCGCCGTGAGGCCGTACAGACCAATTCCGAGAATCAGAACCATGGGCTCGATGGCGTCCTCGCCACGGGGAATGACCTTGTCCATCAACCACTCGAAGATCCCTATTGAGAGGAGACCGACGCACAGCAGAGCAGCGTTATAGGGTAAGCGCCTGTATTCCCACCACCGAACCATCTGCCAATTCGTTGAGGTCATTTCCACATTCTAAAAGGGACAATAGCGAATTTACTCGAAAGTCGTTGTTTTCGGCAATGACGACGTTTTCAGCCGCCCAACCCTGCGAAGTTGCCGCAAACACCGTTTTCCGAGAGTTATATTGAATTGTGACGAGAGACCTTCTGGCAATGCGACTAAACTCTGAGCTTGCTGCGCAGGGCAACGAACCGAGCGACCTACCCGCTCTGAGGTTTAGCGCGGGCCTGCTGGTCGCACTTGGATGTTTGTGGGGCTTGTACGCGCTTCTCTTTTCTTCCCTGTTGGGAATTGCAGGAGTTCGGGCTTTGCAAGGGCGTGCGCACCTCGCCAGCGATGCCCGTTTTCTCCTGACATCCCTTTTCGTCGTCGTTATCGCGAGTGGCTTTACTTGGCTTTGCGTTCGAGCCGCGAAAGCTCTGCGTGAGGGTCGACGCTGGGGAGCTTACGTCGCGATAGCCTTTGGTCTATTGCTTTTGGTCTTCACTGGAGGCTTCATCTACGACATGTATCACCCTGAACGGCAAAGTCCCGATGAGGCTTTCGGCATCCTCATCGTTCCATTCATGTTTGCCGTCGGACTTTGGTGGTGTGTTTACCTCAACCTTCCGCATGTACGAGCGCACCTAAGAAGCTCTCGGTAGCGTAACTCCCGCAAAGTCGTTGTTTTCGGCAAGTTCGATCGTTATTGCCGGAAACGCCGTTTTGCGAGAGCTATGAATCTTCGCGGGTGTCGGAATACAGGTAGTAGAAATCGCAGTCGATGCCAACCTTCAAGCGTGCCAGACCGGAGATAGAGACGGGATCGATCCCAAACCCCGGATAATCGTTATAGAAGTAGCCCACCAGCTGAACACCAACTTGGTATTCGTCTCCCACCAGACGGAACTCGTCGGCTCTTGGTAGAGCCTGTTCCAAGACATCCTTCACATGATCTTCGAGCGATGCTGAGCGCTCAAGCCGCGATTCCAACGACCACCGGCTGAACTTGCGTTCGCGGTGAGTTCTTTCGTTCCGCTCGCCCTTTGCCCATGCCTCACTTGGTTTCAGCCCAAGGCGGCCCGTGATGGTTTCAGGATCGAAATCTCCGACCACGGTTATGTATGCGTACTGCTCATTGTCTTTGGTCATCTCAGTTTGAATGTAAACCGGCACTCACCCAAACTCCCGTGAAGTCGGTGTTTTCGGCAATGACGGCTTGAAGTTGCCGCAACCCCGTTTTTGAGGCGGTAGAGTGGAATGAGCACGGAGGCCTATCAGCGTGGTCGGACGTTTACTTGGAACATCGGTCTGTCTTTGTGTCTCAATGGGGCTGCTCGGTTGCAGCAAAGATGTTGTATGGCGTCACGAAGTGCTCTCCCCGGACGGGAAGTGGTCAGCTATCGCCGAGACTCACCAGACGGGCGGGTGGGGATCGGGCTACGGCTGGACGACCGTAAGTCTGAGATACCTGAAGGACGATGCCAAAAGCACGCCGTTCACGATCTTGGGCTATCCGAGTGATGGATCGACCACCAAGGCTTACGTCCTGAGCGATGAGAACACTGACAGATTCCTTGCGATTCATTGGAACGATGGCACTCACCTTGAAGTGGCTTATGCAGGCCGGACAGAGCCTTATCTGGAAGTGATCAAGTATGACAGCGTAAATATCAAACTCCAGCTCAGTGGCACCTCTGGACTCAAGTAAATCCCTGGAATTCATCCACAAGACGAAATGCCCGCAAAGTCGTTGTTACCGGCAACTTCGCCTATGGCCCTCCAGAATCTGGTTCCAAGCCGATTTTGTCGTTGACGGCTGAAGCGAGGCGCTGGCGTGAGCCGAGATAGCGTTCCGTCGTTTCGGCCGACCGATGACCGAGCAGGAACTGGATCTGCTCCAACTCGCCTCCGGCAGCATGGCACAGGCGGGCACAGGTGCGACGAAGGTCGTGCGGAGCCAATCTCTCGATTCCTGCGGCCTCAGCTCGCCGTCTGACGATCCACCAGACCAGCTTCTCGCTGATGCGTGGACCCCATACGGTGCCAGTGCGGCTCACCCGTCTGAAGATCGCGCCCTCAGTGATCGATGCGGAGATCAGCCACCGATCCAAGGCGACCTTGACCCAGCCTGGAACCGGAACGGTACGGACGTGCCCACCCTTTCCATAGAGATTGACGATGGCCCAGTGCTCATCCCGCTGCTGCAGATGCCCCAGCGTCAGTCCGGTCAATTCTGCCCTTCGCAGGCCGCAGCCGAG
>CAZZZQ010000106.1:0-9040 GCA_964658405.1 uncultured Sphingomonas sp. | reverse complement strand
GCCTTGGGAAGCCGGCCGAAGAGCTCCGGCAGCTTTGGCTTCATCCCGGCGATGTAGCCCCGGTAGGTGTCGAGCAGGGCCTCCTTCGAGACGGGGTGCTCCTTCGGATTGGTCTTCAGGGCGGCACTGAAGCTCTTGATATCTGCGAAGCCGAGCTTCTTGACGATGGCCAGCATCTCGGCCTCGTCGCGCATCACCTCATCCAGGCCGATCTGGTGGATCTCGGCCGGGGTCTTATCGAGGGTCGTGCTCTGCCGGACACGGAACGCATAGTAGGCGTCCCCGTCGGGGAGCGACCATGCACCCGGCTCCGTCCGGCCCTTGGCGATATATTGGCCGCTCAGGAACTTGGCAAAGCGCTGGTACGAGGGCTGGACGTCGTTCGCGATCGATTGCAGAACGGCGTCGGTGATGCGCTTCTGCTCCGCGGCATTGATAGTTTTGGGGAACTTCTTGAGCGGCTGCGCGAAGGGTGTCTCTGAGGCCTTGCCGGCTGCGAGGGCCTGGGTCTGGACCAGGACTTTTTCGAGCAGGAACTTCGGCGGCATCCGCCCGTCGTCCATTCCGAGCTGCATGTTGGTGGTGATCTGTGAGAAGGCGGTCGGGATCTTGCCGAGGCGGGCAATGTAGTCGTCGTAGTCCTTGACGGTCTCGAAGGAGAGCTGGTCGACGAGCTGTGCGAGATCGGTATGGAGGCCGCTGAACTGGTTCACCGGCATCTCCCACTCCTTGAACTTCGCCGCCTCCTGGTCGTCGATCAGGGAGCGGATCATCAGGTCGTCGGAGACGATATCCTGCTGCGAGAGCCCCTTGGTGTCGATCTTCGACAGGCGCTCGAGGAAGACCCGACCCCGTGCGAGGGATGCGTTGACTGCCTGGACAGAGTAGTCCGAGAGCTGGTCGTTATATCGCTTGTCGCCGATCGAGGAGGCGAACTCCGGCGAGTGGCTGAGCCGATCCTGCCAGATATCCGCGAAGATGCCGGCCAGTGCCTTGCTGCGGTCCGCGACCGAGTCCTGCGCCTTCAATGATCCTGCGCCCATACCGAGGACCAATACTGCTGCGCTCATACCCGCAGCGACCGACTTCACCGTGTGCTTCTGGAACAGATCAACCATCCCGCTAGTCTACCGGTTGGAGCGCGAGCGAGTGGTCATTTCGAACATAGAAAAAGCCCCGAGCCGTCGAGCGGCGTCAGGGCTTTCATTCGACTGTGGAAGCTTATGCGTTGGTGGTGGCGCAGTAGGTATCGAAGGCGCGTGTCAGCTCCTGTGCGATCGCCGGTGCGGTCGAGGTCTCGATCGCGGAGCGCTGCATCAGGTAGACAAGCTGGCCGTCGCGGAGGATTGCGATTGCAGGCGAGGTCGGCGGATGGCCACCAAAATAGCTGCGGGCGCGCTCGGTAGCTTCGCGGTCCTGACCGGCAAATACGGTGACGGCGTGGTCAGGCTTGATTGCGTGCTGCATCGCGAGGCGAACGCCCGGACGCATCTTGCCTGCTGCACAGCCGCAGATGGAGTTCACGACCAGCATCGTCGTCCCCGACTGGGCAATGGCTGTGTCTACTTCAGAGGCGTCGCGCGCCTCCTTCAGGCCAGCGCGGGTGAGCTCTTCGCGCATCGGAATCAACATAATCTCTGGGTACATGGTGCCTCCTGGACGTTTTACTTCTAGACTTCAAACCTTACTTGATTGTACGGCCTGCCTGCTTTGGATGCATCCCGATACAAATCGAGTCACGGAAGCTGGCACGGATTGGCGGTGGTGGATCCTGTCAAAGCTGCCGCAGTCTGTTGTACCCTCAAGCGGTGCAACTGACCACCACACCGTCTCCAGGCCTGATCCAGCAGGATGTACTCCTTGCGCCGTTTACCAGCTTTGGAATTGGGGGGGCGGCCAGCTTCTTCGCGGCGGTGACGAGCGAGGAGGAGTTGCTTGAGGCGGTTCGCTTCGCTCAGAAGAATAGCCTGCCGATCGTTGTGATCGGAGGTGGAAGCAACCTGCTGGTGAGCGACTCGGGCTTTGACGGGCTCGTCATCCAGGTGCAGCTACGGGCGGCTATCGTGCGGACAGGAAACGACTTTGCCGTTGCGGCCGGGACGGATTGGGATGAGTTCGTGCTGGAGATCTGCCAGCTTGGAATCAGCGGCGTGGAGTGCCTGGCAGGTATTCCCGGGCTGGTTGGCGGCAGCCCGATTCAGAACATCGGGGCCTACGGGCAGGAGGCTGCGCAGACGATTCGTTCGGTGACTGCGCTCGACCTCACGTCGCTTGAGAGGGTGATCCTGCCGCGCGATGCCTGTGGGTTTGCCTATCGGACCAGCATCTTCAATACAACGCACCGGAGCCGCTATATCGTGACGAGCGTGACCTTCCGGCTGGACCCTGCGGCTGAGCCGAATCTCTCGTACGCCGATCTGAAGCGGCATTTTGAGGGGAAGCCTGCGCCGTCGCCGATTGAGATTTATCACGCTGTGCGAGGGATCCGGCAGGCGAAGGGGATGCTTTTGCTGGCGAGCGATCCAGATAGTCATAGCGCAGGGTCGTTCTTCAAGAACCCGATCGTTCCGGGTGTGGTCCTTGGCCGGATTGCGGAGGCGCAGGCGATCGACGCAGCTTCGATTCCAAATTGGCCTGCGGGCGAGGGAATGGTCAAGCTTCCGGCGGCGTGGCTGCTGGAGCGGGCCGGTTTTTATAAGGGCTTTGCGATGGGAGCGGCGGGGATCTCGTCGCGGCATACGCTGGCGATCATCAATCGTGGCGGCGCGAAATTTGGGGAGATCGTGGCGTTGCGGGAGGTCATCGTGCGGGTTGTTGGGGAGAGGTTTGGGATCGTCCTGGAGCAGGAGCCGGTGCAGATCGGCAGCTGAGGAGTGTGCTTCTAGTGGAGCTGGTTAAGCAGCCGATTGCGTTCGGCTGCCAATACCTCAGCGGCTGATCCCTGGGCCAGGATGCGACCCTCGGACACCTGGATTACCTCTGCGTTGAGGAGGAAGACCTCGCCGACGTCGTGCGTCACGGACAGGACCGATACTCCGCAGCGTTGCAGCCATTCCTGAAGCTCTACAACCAGTGCGTCACGAAGTGTGTAGTCAAGCCCGGCGAAGGGCTCGTCGAGCAAGAGGAGTTGGGATTTTGCGCTGACGGCAGAGGCGGCGGCGCGGGCTACGGAGACGCGCTGCTGCTCCCCTCCGCTGAGCTGGCGGGGGAGCTTCTCGGCGAGGTGCGCGATGCGGAAGAGATGCAGGACGGTCTCTTCGATCGCCGCATCAGGGGTCATGCCGTACCGGATGTTTTCGCGAACGGTCTGCCCGGGAAAGAGGCGGGCGGTCTGACCTGCGCTCCGCAGCGGGCGGAGGTGCGGCGCTACAAAGATCCCTGATGCTGTATCGACGAGCGGTGTTCCGGCTAGCTTTACCTCGGCTGATTTTGGATGCACAAAGCCGGCGATGGTTCGGAGAATCGTCGTCTTCCCGCTGCCGGATGGCCCGAACAGGACGGTCCATGGAGCGTCGACTGTGAACGCTAGATGGAAGGTCAGGCGGCCCTGGGAGTGTTGCATCTGCAGGGACAGCAACGGTGCGCTACTCGACAAGGTCACCTCGCCGGGCGTTCAGCCGGATGGAGGGCAGGAGATAGACGATCAGCAACGCGGTGGTTGAGAGGGCGAGTAGAAGGAGGGCAGTTCGATTTGCGGCGGTGTAGTCGAAGTCCTGGACCTGGTCGAAGAGTGCGATGGAGAGGGTCCGGGTTGCGCCGGGAATGTTGCCGCCGAGCATGAGGACGACGCCGAACTCGCCGACGGTGTGGGTGAAGGTAAGGACCGTTGCGGTGACGAGGGCTCCGCGGGTCATCGGAAGAACGACCTGCCAGAAGGTCTTTGCCGGGCTTGCACCGAGTCCGGCGGAGGCCTCGACGTAGCTCTTGTCGATTGTGGCGAAGCCTGCGACCAGCGGCTGAACGGCAAAGGGCAGGCTGTACAGAATTGATCCGAGCAGCAGACCGCTGAAGCTGAAGGCGAGCGGATGTCCGAGCAGTCTAGTGAAGAGACGTCCCACAGAAGTCAGCGGACCAAAGGCGATGAGGAGGTAGAAGCCGATCACCGTCGGGGGAAGCACGAGTGGGAGAGCGACGACGGCCTGGATCAGCGCTCGTCCGACTCCGCCACGGGCGGCCAGCCACCATGCCAGCGGGACGGCAATCAGCAGAAGGATCGCGGTTGTGGTGACGGCAAGCCGAAGGGTCAGGAGTAGAGCGACAGAATCCATCTCCGCACAGTGTAGCGACTTATGCGCTGGACGAGTGGGCGCAGTTTTACTTGATCGGCTTCAATCCGAGTTTGAGCAGATTTCCCTGGACTGTACCGGAGAGCAGCCAGTCCATGAAGGCGTGAGCGTCGGCACGCACCGGGGAGGCCTTCAAGATGACGCCATATTGAATGATCTTGGGATAGGCCACCGGCGGAAGGAGGACGTAGGAGCCAAGATCCTTGAAGTGTTGCGAATCAGCGGCCGTCAGCGAGATAAGGCCCGCATCGGCATTCCCGGACTCAACGAACTGTGCGGCCTGGGAGATGTTTTCGGCGACGACCAGCTTGGGGGAAACTTTCTCGTACAGCTTCATGTACTTCAGTGCCGAGACTGCTGCACGGCCGTACGGGGCGTGGATCTGGTTCGCAATCGCGATGGTCTTGACACGCGGATCGGTGAGGGCCTCGAGGTGCAGAGGCTGCAAGGGCGATTCTTTTCGCGCCCAGAGGACGAGCGTTCCCTGCGCGTAGGCGATCGGGGTGGGGGTGTCGGCCAGGCCGGCGGCGACGAGCTTCTCAGGGAAGGAGAAATCTGCTCCTAGGAAGATGTCGGGATGGTCGCCGTTCATGATCTGTGTCGTAAGGCTGGCTGAGGAGCCATAGCTGACGATGATGTTGATTCCCGTGGCATGCTCGTAGGCCGACTCGAGAACCGGCATGACCGGCATCAGGTCTGCTGCCGCTGCGATGTGAATCTCGCGCGGAGGGGCCTGAGCGATCATTTTTGGTGCCAAAAACGGCGTTCCAAGCAGTGCAAACAGGGCACATAACTTGGGAACAAGGGGGGACTTACGGTAGGCTAGCAGTACCGATGAAGTTATCAACACACCATCTACGATGCACAGATTGCGGCGATGAGATAGCTGGCACTGAAGTAAGCAGCGATTTTCGTTGCCTGCTCTGCGGCGGTCTCTACGAGGTGACCTACCCCTGGTCGCTGACGCCAAGCGGCACCGGAAGTAAATTGCCGAATGCGAGCGCACTGCGATGGCTCTGGCAGGAACGTCGTACGTCGAGCCTCGCGATCGACCAGAGCGGTGTCTGGCGCTTTCGCGATCTGCTGCCGATTATCGACAATTTTGAACGCGCAGTGACGCTGCGCGAAGGAAATACGCCCTTATACGACTTGCCGCGCTGCGCGAAGTCGGCCGGAATCGACTGGTTGCTGGCGAAGCATCAAGGCATGAATCCTACCGGCTCGTTCAAGGACACCGGCATGACGGCGGCGCTCTCGGTTGCGGCCAGCCGTGGGTTTGAGTGGGTCGCCTGTGCGTCGACCGGGAACACCTCGGCGGCGATGGCGGCGTACGCAGCTCGTGCCGGTCTGCGGAGCATTGTCTTTATCCCAGAGGGAAAGATCGCCTGGGGTAAGCTGTCGCAGTCGATGGACTACGGCGCGCTGACGATCCAGCTGAAGACGGACTTCGATGGTTGCGTAAAGATTCTGACGAACCTCGTTCGCCGCTTTCCGATCTACCTGCTGAACTCGGTGAATCCGTATCGGCTGGAAGGGCAGAAGACGCCGGCGTTCGAGATGCTGGAGCAGCTCGACTGGCAGGTTCCTGAGCACATCATCGTGCCGGGTGGAAACCTTGCCAACTCGGCGGCGCTGGGTAAGGGCTTCGCTGAGATGCTGCACCTGGGAATGATTCACCGGATCCCGAAGATCAGCGTGATCCAGGCCCAGGGTGCGAATCCGCTCTACCGGACGCTGCAGGAGAACGGCGGGTCGGAGCTGATTCCGGTCGTGGCGGAGACGCGGGCCTCGGCGATCCGGATCGGAAATCCGGCGTCGTGGCGGAAGTCGATCAGGATTCTGCAGTCGACCGGCGGCTGGTGCGAGCAGGTGACGGAGCAGGAGATCGCGCTGGCCAAGGCGGAGATCGGCGCGGAGGGCGTTGGCTGCGAGCCTGCCTCAGCGGTGACGCTTGCCGGCCTGAAGAAGCTTGTCGCACAGGGGAAGATCAGTCGCGAGGAGCGGGCTGTGCTGATCCTGACGGGACACACCCTCAAGGACTCGGACTACACGATCCACTATCACCGGAACGAGCTGTTCACTGCAGAGGAGGCCATCAATATCTCTGCCGCGGACAGGGCGCGGCATGCGGAGCTGAGCAAGCCGCCCATCGTTCTTGAAGCGGATCCCGATGTCGTTTTGCGGACGCTTGAAGTCCAGATGAATGCTGTTCAGCACGCGTGATGAGCATTCCCGGGCCTCTGCATCTTCGCCTTCCTTCGGCCTCGGCTAACCTGGGGCCCGGATTTGACGCGGTCGGCCTGGCGATGGCGCTCTACCTGACCATCGATGCGAGTGTCTCGGCCGAGTACTCGATCGTTGCGACCGGTCGAAATGCGGATCTGTGCGGGAGAGTTTCGGACAGCCTGATTCTGACGACCTATCGGAGCGTGATTGAGCAGGCGGGCAGGGAAGCGCCGGCTATCAGGTTGCTTCTCCATAACGAGATCCCGCTGGGAATGGGTTGCGGGTCAAGTGCTGCGGCGCTGGTTGCGGGGGTGGCGCTTGCGAACCACTTCGGTGAGCTGGGGTGGAGCGACCAGCAGATTCTTGAAGAGGCGTGCGCCCGTGAAGGGCATCCGGATAATGTCGCTGCATGCTGGTTAGGTGGGATGACCTCCTCCGCTACGTTTGGAAGCCGCGTCGTTACAGCCACTTGCGGCCAGCACTTGAAGTGGAACCTGCTGATCGCACTTCCTTCGGTGAGTCTTGCTACTGAGAAGGCACGGGCTTTGCTGCCTGAGACCTACAGCCGGGCGGATGCGGTTGCAAATGTGCAGAGCACGGCGCTGCTTGTCTCGGCCTTTGCGCTAGGGCGGGGCGATCTGCTGCGCGATGCGATGAGGGACCGGATCCACCAGCCGTATCGGATGGAGGTGTGTCCGCTACTGCCGATGCTGCTTCCGCTGGTCTCGAAGAGCGGGGTGCTGGGGGTCGCTTTGAGCGGAGCCGGACCTTCGGTGCTGATCGTTGCGGAAGAAAACGCGAATCTCGATGAAGTGATGGCCTATGTTCGAACGAGTGCGCTTGATCCTGCACTTCAAATTCTGCCGACGCATATTGCAAGTGGTTGCCAGATAGGACTTTAGTGCACACTCTGTCATAAAAGCGACATAAGTTACCTAAGTTTGGATTTACAGGATTGCTAAATCTACTTAGACTTGAGCTGTAAGCAGTTCTGGGGAGGGCTGCTTCACCGCCCGTTGACCTCTATGACGAGGTCCGGGCGTTTTCCTTTGCGCCAAGCCCCAAATGGCAGATGAAACTCCTGGGTGATTTTCGCATCTAGTTAAGTGGTAGAACAAGATGTCGCGATGCGAGACGATACGTGCACACCGCATTGAACGACCGGAGGAGTTTAGATGGCAGGACAGTTTGTAACGGAAGTAAACGATGACACCTTCGAAAAAGAGGTGTTGCAGTCGGATCAACCGGTTCTTGTAGACTTCTGGGCTGCATGGTGTGGTCCGTGCCGCGCGCTCGCTCCGGTGGTGGACGAAGTAGCGACACTCTACAACGGCAAGCTGAAGGTCATGAAGATGGATGTGGACAAGAATAACGCCACGCCCGCCCGCTATGGAATCCGCGGCATTCCCGCTCTCCTGATCTTCAAGGGCGGCCAGGTTGCTGATCAGATCGTCGGCTTCGTTCCGAAGGATACGATCGACAAGTCGATCACCAAGGTCCTCGCGTAAGCCTAAGTTTCACGAACAGCCCGGCATAGCGCCGGGCTGTTTTGGTTTAAGTGCTCAATAGAAGACAAGCGGAGCCACGACGTCGAGCGCTGAGAGGGCTGGCTTTACACTGGAAGCATGCTGGAGTGGATGCTGTTCCGCGCGATCATGGTGGCCTTCTTTATTCTGGCCAACAGCTTCTTTGTGGCTGCGGAGTTCGCCCTGGTCAGTGTGCGGGAGACGCGCGTTGAGCAACTGATCGCCCTGGGCAGACCTGGTGCTCGCACCGCTCTCCAACTGAAGCATGCAATCGATGAGTTCCTTCCGGCAGTCCAGTTTGGGGTGACTCTCGCGGCGCTCGCGCTTGGATGGATTGGCGAGCCTGCTGTGACCGAGATCATTCTGCGTGTCGGTGCTCGGGTTCTGGAACACACTCCGCCCCATTTCCTGATCTACGCTCATGGCGCGGCCATCCTGCTGTCGTTTTCGGTGATTACTTACTTTGAGGTTCTGCTGGGCGAGCTCGTTCCAAAGTCGCTGGCGTTACAGCGGGCTGAGCGGATTGCGCTGGCGGTGGCGGGTCCGATGGATGTCTTCATACGGATTACGCGCCCGGCGGTGAAGCTGATGAACGGGTCGGCGACGCTTGTGTTGCGGCTCTTTCGGGCGCCTCTCCGCGGTGAGGGCGCGGTCCATTCGCCGGAGGAGTTGAAGCTGATTGCGACGGCGACGCGCCGGATGGGACTGCTGCCGGTCTTCCAGGAAGAGATCATCCACCGGGCGATCGAGCTGAATCATGTAACCGTGCGTGAGATTATGACGCCGCGAGGGAAGATCTTTTCACTGCCGGCGAACCTGGGGATCGAGGCGGCGAGCGCTCGAATCATCGACGAGCAGCACTCGCGTGTGCCGGTCTTTGATCCGGCGGGCGGGCCAGAGCATATCGTCGGCGTGGTGTATTCGAAGGATATTGCACGGCTGATGCATTACCGGAGTGTGGCGCTGGGCTTCGGCGGGGCGCAGGAGTCGACGCTGAGCCTG